>DASXJW010000179.1:0-14454 GCA_036497165.1 Solirubrobacteraceae bacterium | reverse complement strand
TTTAGTTGGAGGTGTCGAGCGGCGTGGAGGTGTGGCTGCGCTGGGCGGCGTCGCGCATCCGCGCGCGCTCCCACTGCGACAGGCGCCACAGGTCGCGCTTGACCCGCGTCGGGTCCAACTGGCGGCCGGGCAGGTGCATGTTGGCCGTGGAGATGAGCCGCTGCTCATCACCGGTGAGCGCCATCCACTTGGCCAGCACGTCGTCTGAGTCGGGCAGCCGGGCGCTGCCGTAGGGCCGCGTCTCGTCCGGGAAGGCCACGCAGTACTCGTTGAGCAGCCGGTGCGTCTGGGCGAGGTAGGCGACGATCGCGCGGTGGGGGTAGATCAGGTAGGCGTAGGCGGCGCCGCCGGTCCCCTCGGACTCCACCGGACCGTCGGCCTGGCTGCCCCAGACCCGGATGAAGCCCAGGTCCCGGTACATCGCCCACTCCTCCTCGTTGACGCACGAGCGCAGCAGCTGGCGGGCCCGCGCCTCCGCGCGGCGCTCGCGGCCGGGGTCATAGGGCACGACCGGCGCCATCCGGCGCCGCGCGCGGTGGCGCTGCCACAGCTCCTCGATGCGCGGGAGCAGTTCCTCTGAGAGCAGGGCTACGGCGACGAGCGCGGTCGCGACGAGCGCAAGGAGCATCCGCCCGCCTAGCGGCCGCCGGCCGCGCGCGGGAAGAAGATCACGCGGTCGGCGTCGCGGGGGACGTCGGCAAACGTCTTGACCATGTGCGCCTGGCGACGGCCGGTTGGGTCCCGGATGGGCACCGCGGCCCACAGACCGTCGTCCAGCTGGCGGCGAAACTCCTCGACGAGCCGCTGCTCGTCCTCGGCCAGCTCGACATCACCCTCCGCGATCAGCACCTCGCCGTGACCCGGCCTCATCCTCAGAAAGCGCACGTGAGAATTATGTCACGCCTGGTGTCCTGAGGTGCTGATCAGGGCACCCAAGACGTTGACCGGGCCGGCACCGGCACCCACCCCCCGCAGTCCGTTGCGGACCGCCTCGGACGCCATGCGCTTGGCGACCCGCGCCGCCTCCAGCGGCGAATCGCCCCAGGCCAGGCGCGCGGCCAGCACCGAGGAGTGGGTGCAGCCAGAGCCGTGCGCGGCGCCGCTGGGGTGGCGCTCGCCGGGCAGCTCGACCAGCTGGGCCCCATCGAAGAAGACGTCGATCGCCTCCTCCCGGTGGCCGCCGGTCACCACCACCGCCCGCGGCCCGAGCTCTCTGAGCGCCCGGGCCAGCGCCCCCACGTCATCCGGGTCGGCGCGAGCGGCACCGGCCGCCGCCAGCAGGGCGCCGGCCTCGGGCAGGTTCGGCGTGATCACGGTGACGCGCGCCAGCAGGAGCTCCATCAGCGCTCCGCGGGCCGCGACCTCCAGCAGCTCCGCGCCCGACTCGGACACCATCACGGGATCGAGCACCACCGGCGTGCCCGCCGGCAGCACGTCGAGTGCGGCCGAGACCGCCTGGATCGTGCCCACGGTGCCGAGCATGCCGATCTTGACCGCGTCCACGCCGATGTCCTCGGCCACGGCCGCCACCTGCGCGACGATCATCTCGGGCGAGACCGGCTCCACCGCGGTCACCCCCACGGTGTTCTGCGCCGTGAGCGCCGTGATCGCGGTCATCCCGTGCACGCCGCAGGCGGCGAACGCCTTGAGGTCAGCCTGGATCCCGGCGCCGCCGCCCGAGTCAGAGCCGGCGATGGACAGTACGCAGGGCGGGCGATCCCGGCCGCCACTCCGCGGACGATCCCGGCCGCCACTCCGTGAACGATCCTGGCCGCCACCCCGCGGACGATCCTGGCCGCCACCCCCCGGACCGCGCGGACCGTCGCCAGTCGGTGTCGAGCCGGAGGCAGCCATATCGCCGAGCTTAGGGCCCTTGGGTGGGCCGGCGCGGCTCTGTCGTCAGGGCACGATGCAGTAGCGACCTCCTGCCAGCCGGCGCACGTGACCGCGCATCTCCAGCGCGGCCAGGGCGGCCAGGCCCTGCTCGGCGTCGAGGCTCGCCTCGGCGAAGGCCAGCTCCGGCGCATACCCCTCGGCCAGGGCCTCGAACAGGGGCACGAGCGCGGGATCCTGCGGCCGACGGCAGCGCGGGAGCGGCGCCGGGTGCTCGCCGTCAAGGTGTGAGAGCACGTCCGCGGCGCCCCGGATGAGCGCGCCGCCCAGCGTCACGACCTCATGCGGGCCCCACGACAGCGGAGCGGTGGTCTGACCGGGGACGCCGCCCACCTTGCGCCCGAGCTTCCGGGCCTCGGCCACGGTCAGCATCGCGCCCGAGCCCACGCGAGCCGCGACGACGACCGTCATCTCGGCCAGCGCCGCGATGATCCGGTTGCGCGCCGGGAACATCCACCGCCGGGCCCGCACGCCGGGGCCCAGCTCCGAGACCACGGCCCCGGCGTGGAGCAGACGACGGTGCAGGCGCCGTCCCGCGGGCGGATAGGGGCGCTCGGGCGCGCTCCCGAGCACGGCGATGCTCCGACCCCGGGCGTCCAACGCCCCTTCGTGCGCCGCCGTGTCGATGCCCGCCGCCATCCCGCTGACCACCGTGACCGCCGCGGAGGCGAGGCCCCGCCCCAGGCTGTGCGCGTTCTCCAGCGCATAGGGCGAGGCCCGGCGCGCCCCGACCACGGCCACCGAGGTAAGCGCTGCGAACTCCAGGAAGCGCTCCAGCCCGCCGGCGACGTGCAGGACGGCCGGTTCGGCGTCCAGCGACCAGAGCGATGGCGGATACGCGGCGTCGCAGCGGCACAGCAGCTCGAGCTCGGCGACGGCGCACCGCTCGCGATAGCCATCGGCGTCGAACGCGTCGTACTCGGCGCGCAGCTCCCGCGCGGCCCTGCCGCCGACGGCCTCGATGAGGTCCTCGTCGGCGCCGTCCAGGAGATCGGCCGCCCGGCCGCGCACGATGTCGAGGTGGCCGGCGAGCCGGCCGAGCAGCCACGGTCGCCGCAGGCACTCGGCGCAGGCACGTCCGGCGTTCATGCGGCCACCTCGAGCTCGGCCCCGCTGCGTTGGCGCAGGCTGAGCGCGAGCAGGACGTCGTCTCGCCCCACCCGCTCGCGGCCCGCAAGGTCAGCGACCGTTCGCGCGACGCGCAGCACGCGATGGCGTCCGCGCGCGCTCAGCCACCCGCGGGCATAGGCCTGGTGCAGCTCCTCGTCAGCCGCGTGCTCCAGGCGCACGAGCGAACCCGCCGTGCGGGCATCCATCTCGCCGTTGCACGCGGCGCCGGTCTCCCCCAGCCGTCGTCGCTGACGCGCCCGCGCCTCGGTCACGCGCGCCAGGACCTCCCGCGAACTGGTGCGAGGTGGAGCGCGAAGCTCATCGCCGGCGGGCCGCCGCACGTCGACGAGCAGGTCCATCCGGTCCAGCAGCGGGCCGCTGAGACGCCGGCGGTGGCGGCGCAGGTCGGCCTCGCCGCACGTGCACCGATCATCGACGCCGGCGAAGCCGCATGGACACGGGTTGGTCGCCGTGACGAGCATGAACGTCGTGGGGAAGCGCAGGGACTGCTGCCCGCGCACGATGGTCACTGTGCCGTCCTCCAGGGGCTGGCGCAGGGCATCCAGGCTCGAGCGCTGAAACTCGGACAGCTCGTCGAGGAAGAGGACGCCGTGGTGGGCGAGCGTGGCCTCGCCCGGGCGGGGCGGCGACCCGCCCCCGGCCAGGCCCGCCGGGGAGACCGTGTGATGGGGCGCGCGGAACGGCCGCGCGCTGATGAGCCCGCCGGCGTGGACGCCGGCGACGCTGTGGATCCGCGTGACCTCGATCGCCTCGCTGCGCGTCAGCGGAGGCAGGATCGTGGGCAGGCGCCGGGCGAGCATCGTCTTCCCGGTGCCGGGCGCGCCTTCCAGCAGGAGGTTGTGACCGCCCGCAGCGGCGATCTCCAGCGCCAGGAGGGGCGCCTGATGGCCGCGCACATCCGACAGGTCGGGCACGGCGACGCAGCCGGCGGTGGACGGAACGACGTCCGGGAGCGGCGGTGCGGCGCCGCCGGCCAATACCTCGGCGGCAGCCCGGAGGCTGGCCACGGCGACGATCTGCAGGTCCTCGACCAGGGCCGCCTCACGCCCGCGGGTGCGAGGGACGATCAGCCGCGTGCATCCGACGCTCCGCGCGCCCTCTGCGACGGCCAGCGCGCCGGGAGAGTCGCGCAGCTCCCCGCCGAGGGAGAGCTCACCGAACACGGCATAGCCGGCCAGCGCCGCCGAGGGCACCTGCCCGCTGGCCGCCAGCACGGCGAGGGCCAGCGCGGCGTCGAAGCCGGGGCCGGCCTTGCGCATGAACGCGGGCGCCAGGTTGGCCGTGATCCGCCCCCCGGGGAACTTGAACCCGGAGTTGAGGATGGCCGAGCGGATGCGGTCGCGTGATTCGCGCACGGCGGTGTCCCCCAGGCCGACGACGGTGAACGCGGGCAGGCCGCTGCGGATGTCGACCTCCACCCACACCTGAAACGGCTGGACCCCGTCGATGGCGAACGTCGCGACCCTGGCGAGCATGCCTCAGAAGGCTAGGGAATAAGGTGTGACACGTGGGTGACGCGCTGTGCCAAATGTGTGTCTTTTGCGGGACCTTTTGTGTCGTGAAAGACACATTCCGATACACACATGTCACCTTTTTTGGCGTAGGCTTGGGGCCATGGACGACGACCCCGGACACGCCCTGGGACGCGCCGGCGAGGAGCTGGCGGCCGAGCATCTCCTACGGCTGGGCTACGAGATCGTGGAGCGCAACTACCGGACGCGCTGGGGCGAGCTGGACATCGTGGCGCGGGCCGGCGCGACGCTCACCTTCTGCGAGGTCAAGACACGCCGCGTCCGGGGGCGCGCGGGTGGGCCCTTCGACGCGGTGGGCGCCGGCAAGCAGGCCCGCGTGCGCAAGATGGCGGCCCGCTGGCTCACGGAGCGGCGCGACCGCCCCTACGCCGAGGTCATCCGCTTCGACGCCATCGGGGTCACGGTGGACGGGGCCGGTCGGCTGGTCGCGCTCGAGCACCTCGAGGGGGCGTTCTAGAGGTGGCTCCCCGTGTCCGCTCCTCCTTTTTGCGTTTCGGCACAACGCGCGTACGTCAACGGCGGGCAGTGAGGAGGCGGCGGGGCATCCGGAGGCCGTGCGGGATGACCGATTTCTTGCGCACCGGGGCCGTTTGCGCGCTGCGCGTGGGATCGGCGTCGTCTTACAGCCGGAGATCCACACGCTGCGTCCTGTGGCGCCCCGCCCGCAAGAATTCGGTGGTTCCACCAGCCCGGCCCGCGGCGGCTCCCCGCCCCCCTCCTCATTGCCCGCCGTTGACGTACGCCGGCGTCGTGCTCAAGCGCAGACAGCCACGGACGCCGCAGGCGCCGCAGCCGGACCACCATCGCCAACGGGGCCATGGAGCGCATTCCTGATGCCGTGGCTCCATGGCCCCTCGGGCGTCGCTCAGTGCGCCAGCGTCACCTGGCGATCGCGACGGTCCTGGTCACCGTCTGCTTGGCGGAGGCGCTGGAGCCCGGCCATGTGACGCTGAGCTTGACCCTCTTGGCCGTCCGGCATCCGGCCGGTAGGGCAAAGCGCGACGAGAAGCGGCGGCTTCTGGCCGTCGCTGTCCGCCTCGCCGTCGAGGAGCCGCAGGCGGCGGAGAGGTGGAGCTTTCCGGTGAAGCCCGAGGCCGAGCTGCCGGAGATGGACACGCCGTGCCGGTGCGACGCGGTGGCTCGGGTCAGCTTCAGCCCGGGCTTGGCCGGCGCCGGCGGGGTGGGCGTGCCCACCGTGACCGGCGTGCTGGCCGCGTCGTCGACCTCGCCGGTGTTGGGTCCCTCGACCCACGTGCACACGAGGTAGAGCCCCGTCCGCTGCTTGGTGGTCACGGTGCTGGTGACCGGACCGCCGAACACCTGCGGCGAGGCGAAGCCGCTGAGGATGGTCTCCACGCGGTCCTGCTGCTGGTTGAGCTCGAAGCTGCTGGCGCATGGCCGTTGGTCCGCGGCGTACAGCACCGAGTAGAGCGCGAGCTGCTGGTCTGTCTGGGTGGTGTAGGCCACCGGGAAGGTGACGTTGGGCTCCAGGTCCTTGGGCACGGTGACCGTCAGCTGGCTCACCCGTGGTCCGCGGGCGGCGACGGTGGCGGTCGCCGGGGCGCTCACGGGCTGGTCGGAGCTGTTCTGGTTCTGCGCCAGCCAGGCGCAGAGCTGATAGGAGCCGGCCGCCGGCGGCTTGAAGCTGCCCGACACGCTGTAGGCGCCCGGCGCCACGGACTCCGCCCCGGGGGCGAAGATCGTCTCGTCCTGCCCGGGGAACGTCGCGGTGTCCTCCTGATAGCTGGACAGGCAGGACAGGCCACCGGCCGGCCGCACGACGGCCTCGACCTCGGCGTTGCCCGTCAGCGCGTTGCTCCCGCTGAAGCTCAGGTCGACCGGAATCGCCTGCTCCGGCGTGGCGGTATTGACGGCGATCGTGATGGATGAGGTATCGGCCATGGCCGGCGCCGCGAACGCGCCAGCCCCGGCGGTCACGGCGGTGGCGACGGCAACGATGACGGCAGGCGACATGGTCCGCGCGCAGCGCGGCACGAGATGCACCGGCATTTCCTGGGTTCCCTTCCCTTTGCGATGGAGCGGCCGGAGGCGCCCGGCGTCCGAGCCGCTGTCTGGAGCCGGACGCCGTCTGCGTCCGAGCCTCCCTTAGAACGGGTCAGCCGAGCGCGAGTTGCTGATATGCCGTGGACTGGAAGGAGAGGCGGTGCAGCGGCGAGACGCCGAGCCGTTCGATCGCCTCCCGGTGTTCGGGCGTGGAGTAGCCCACGTGGGTGGCGAACTCCCATCCCGGATGCGTCAGGTCGGCGCGCCGCATGTAGCGATCGCGCGTCTCCTTGGCCAGGACCGATGCCGCCGCGATCGCGGCGCTCTTGGCGTCACCACCGATCACGGCACGCTGCTCGTGCGCCACGCCGGAGACCGGGAAGCCGTCGCTCAGGCAGAGGCAGCCCACGCAGGCCACCCGGTTGAGCGCGTCACGCAGGGCGGCGAGGTTGGTCTTGTGCAGACCCCGCGAGTCGATCCCCGGCGCGCAGCGCGTGACGATCGAGACGCGGGCGGCGATGCTCAGGATGACCGGATACAGCGCGGCTCGCCCCTCGGGGGTCTGTTGCTTGGAGTCGTTGAGCAGCCCGAGCGCCCGCGCCTGGGACGGTCCGATCCGTTCGAGATCCAGGAGCACCGCGGCGGCCACCAGCGGCCCGGCGAGGCAGCCTCGACCGGCCTCGTCGGCGCCGGCGACGAAGCGCACGCCCAGTCCGCGGTCGAAGCTGAGCAGGCGTCGACCGGGGCGGTTGGGCTTCCGCCGGGCGCCGTTAGATGGTGCCGAGGCGGTCCGGGGGCCAGTAGGTGAAGAAGGCGACCCCGATGATCCAGTTATCGGGGACGGGACCCCAGAAACGGCTGTCATCCGAGAGGCCACGGTTGTCACCCATCATGAAGTACTCGCCGGGCGGAATCTTGATCGGCTTCGGGAAATTGCAGGAACTATCGACGCCGCAGGGGTTGATGTAGGCGTCGTTCTCCTTCACGCCGTTGCGGTAGACGTGCCCATTGCGGATGAAGAGCGTGTCCCCCGGTCCGGCGACGACGCGCTTGATGAACGTCTGGGTGGACTGCTGCGCGGTGTGGGCGCTGCAGGCCTGCGGATGGCCGCCGCCCTGGTTGGGGTTGGCGCACACCGGGTCATTGAAGTCCGCGCCATGCGGCGGGTGGAAGACGACGACGTCGCCGATGCTCGGGTGGTTGACCAGCCGGTTGGTCAGGACCCGCTGGCCCGGGACGAGGGTCGGCACCATCGAGGAGCTCGGGATCCGGTAGGGCTTGACGATGAACGCCTGGATGAGGATGGCCAGACCCACCGCGACGGCGATGGTGACCACCAGCTCCAGGAGCGAGCCGAGCGGTGATTTCTTCTTCTTACGGGACACGGACATGCGGGTGAGCCGGAGAACTCGGCTCGATCTAGAGAACGCCGATGCGGTCGGGGGGCCAGTAGGTCAAGAACGCCTTGCCGATCAGCCACGCCCGGGGGACCGGCCCCCAATAGCGGCTGTCGAGTGAGTCCGGGCGATTGTCGCCCATCATGTAGTAGTCGCCCCTGGGTACGGTGATGGTGGCACGGAAGTTGCACTCGCCGGCGTCGCCGCACGGGATCGTGAACGAGCTCTGCTCGGGCCTGCCGTTGCGGTAGACGTGGCCGTTCTCGATCGAGAGCCGGTCCCCGGGGAGGCCCACGACCCGCTTGACGTAGGTCTGGGAGGACTCCCGGGTCTGCGCGACGTCACACGCGCTCGCGGCGTCCTGGCCGGCGCCGCTCTCCCCTTCGTTGGGGTCGGCGCAGCTCTCGCTGGCCGGAGGGTGGAATACGTAGATGTCGCCCACGTGAGGCGAGGAGAAGTGCGTGCCGACCCGGTCGACGAGGATCCGCTGGTTGATGTGCAGCGTCGGCTCCATCGACGCACTCGGGATCTCGTAGGGCTTGACGACGAAGCCCTGGATGGCGAGGGCCAGACCAAGGGCGATCGCGACGATCACGACCAGCTCCGCCACTGAGCGCACCAGCGGCTTCTTGGTCTTCGTCACACCTACTCGTCGTCCGTCGCTGGCTCTTCCTCGCCCGCGTCGGTCGCGTCAGCGCTGGCTGCGGGCTCGGGTGCGTCGGTGCGGTCAGCGCCGGCTTCGGGTGCGGCCGCCGCGGACTCGGCGGCGGGATCATCGGCGGGCTCGGTCTCGGCGGTCGCCGCCTCGGCGGTCGCGGCATCAGCCGGCGGAGCCTCGGCGGTCGCGGCATCAGCCGGCGGAGCCTCAGCGGTCTGGGCATCAGCCGGCGGAGCCTCTGCGGTCGCGGCATCAGCCGGCGGGGTCTCAGCCGCGGCCTCGGCAGTCTCCTGCGCCTCGACGGCCTCGGCGACGGTCTCCTCCGCCGTGGCGCCCTCGGCATCCACCGCGGTGGGCTCGCCGTCGGCGTCGGGGCCGTACAGCAGCACGCGCTCGACAGCGATCTCCGGGCCGGCCGAGCGGCGCTCGCGCACCCGGGCGCGCTTGCCGATCCGCCCTCGCAGGTAGTAGAGCTTGGCGCGCCGCACGTCGCCGCGGGCGGCGACCTCGATGCGCTCGATCTTGGGCGAGTGCAGCGGGAAGGTCCGCTCAACGCCCACTCCGAACGACTGCTTGCGGACGGTGAAGGTCTCGCGCGCCCCATGGCCCTGGCGCTTGATCACGACGCCCTCGAACACCTGGGTGCGCCGGCGCGTGCCCTCGATGACCTGGAAATGCACGCGCAGGCGGTCACCGGCGTCGAACGCCGGAACACGGCGGAGCTGGGAGCGCTCCAGGCTGTCGATGACTGTGCTCACGGGGAAACGGAAGTTGGGTCCTGCTGGAATCGCATGGCGACAGCGGTGCCGCTTGTTGGGTCGCGTGCGCGAACGCGCCCCTCTGCCCATGCGGCGGTTCATGGTAGCGGGTCCCTGGCGGGCGGGATGTTGGCGCCGCGCTAAGTATCGGCGGACCGCGCCGCCCGGGCGCGGCTCTGAGCCAGCCGCCAATCCGCGACGCGGGCGTGATGGCCTGACAGCAGCACGTCGGGCACGCGCCACCCACGCCACTCGGCCGGGCGGGTGTAGTGCGGATACTCGGGACCGCCCTCGAGCGCCGCGCTGAAGGACTCCTCCGTGGCAGAGCGCTCGTCCCCGAGCGCGCCGGGCTGCTTGCGCAGCACGGTGTCGCACACCACCATGGCGGCGAGCTCGCCGCCGGCGAGGACGTAGCGGCCGATCGAGATCCGGTCAGAGACGAAGTGCTCGAGGATGCGCTCGTCAAAGCCCTCGTAGCGGCCCGAGAGCAGGGTGAGCGCCGGCTCGGCGGCCAGCTCGTCCACCAAGGCGTCATCCAGCAGCCGCCCGCTGGGGTCCAGGGCGAGCACCCGCCGCCGGCCCGGCAGCGTGACTGGATCGGAGTCATACCGGGCACGCAGCGCCGCCTCGACGACATCGACGCGGAGCACCATCCCGGCGCCCCCGCCGAACGGCGTGTCGTCCACCTGGCGCCCGCTCAGCGTGGTGTGGTCGCGGTAGTTGATGCGGTGCAGCTCGTGGCCCAGCGCCAGTGCGTTGGCCACGTGGCGCTGGGAGGCGAACCAATCAAACGCCTCGGGGAACAGCGTGAAGACGTCGATCTGCATCAGTCCTCGCCGAGAAAGCGCAGGTCGACGTCGATCACCCGCCGGTCCAGATCCACGTCGCGCACGGCATCGCGGACCAGCGGGACGAGCAGGTCCGGAGTGCCCGGCTCAGAGCGGGCGACCTCGAGCACCTCGCAGGAGGGCAGCGCCAGCAACCGG
The DNA here is from genome assembly GCA_036497165.1 of Solirubrobacteraceae bacterium. Classification (GTDB taxonomy): domain Bacteria; phylum Actinomycetota; class Thermoleophilia; order Solirubrobacterales; family Solirubrobacteraceae; genus Palsa-465. The sequence continues at coordinate 4,095 of DASXJW010000179.1, read as the reverse complement.
GCCACCACACCCACCTCACGGCTCCCGTCGCGTACCGCGCAGCCTTCCAGATCGGTGGCCCACCACTCGTCCTCCTCGAGCTCGGGCGCCTCGGCGCGGGCCACCTGCAGCTCCTGGCCGCGCAGCGCCTCGGCGGCGTCGCGATCCTCGCAGCCTTCCAGGCGGACGATCGGTCGCGCCTCGTGGCCGGCCAGGCGGACGATGCGCCGGCGCTCGATGCCCACGCGGACCTCCGCGTCCAGCTCCAGCAGCTCCGCCACCGGGTCGGCGACGTGGAAGCTGCCGTCGAGCCCGTGCGCGCGCCCGACCACACCGGCGCGCAGCCAGTGCTCCGTCTCGGCCACGCCCGGCGCCTTCAGTCGTCGACGATGTCGACGAACACGCGCCGCTGCTCCTTGACGGCGGCGGCCTTCACGACGTTGCGCAGAGCCGTGGCGGTGCGCCCGCCCCGGCCGATGATGCTGCCGTAGTCATCCTCGTCGACCGACAGCTCGAGCACGAGGGTGCCGTCATCCTCTTCGATCTCGGTCACCTCAACTGCATCGGGGTGCTCCACGAGCCCCCGCGCCAGGTACTCCAGGAACTCCTTCACGGGCGCCCCGGTCAGCCGATGCCCTGCGTGCGCAGGAGCTTGCGAACCGTTTCGGAGGGCTGAGCGCCGCGCGCGAGCCAGTCGCGGATGCGCTCCTCGTCGAGCACGATCGTGGAGGGGTCGGTCTGGGCGTTGTACTGCCCCACTGTCTCGATCACGCGACCGTCGCGCTTGGAGCGCTGGTCGGCGACGACCACGCGCCAGATGGGGTTCTTGCGCCCGCCGATTCGGGTGAGTCGAAGTCTGACTGCCATTAGCGGTCGATGAGGTTAGCGTGCTTTGCGACCACGCGGCGGCGTCGGGCTCTCAGCGGGCCTGCCGCATGAGGGCTCCGAGGTCGGGCATCCGGCCCTGGGAGACCTGACGCATGACCTTGCGCATCTGCTCGAACTGCTTGATCAGCTGCTTGACCGCCTGCACGTTGGTGCCCGAGCCCTTGGCGATGCGCAGGCGCTGCGAGCCCTTGATCAGCTCCGGGTGGCGGCGCTCCTGCGGAGTCATCGAGAGGATGATCGCCTGGAGGCGGTCGAACTCCTTCTCGTCCACCTTGACCCCGCGCAGCTCCTTGCCCATGCCCGGGATCATGCCCAGCAGCGATTGGAGCGGACCCAGCTTGCGGATCTGGCGCATCTGCTCGAGGAAGTCGTCGAGGCCGAACTCCTGCTTGCGCAGCTTGCGCTCCAGCTCGGCCGCCTGTTGCTCGTCGAAGCTGTCCTGCGCCTTCTCGATCAGGGTCATGACGTCGCCCATCCCGAGGATGCGCTGCGCCATCCGGTCCGGATGGAAGCGCTCGAACTGGTCGAGCTTCTCGCCCGTGGAGGCGAACAGGATCGGCTTGCCGGTGACCGCCTTGACGCTCAGCGCAGCGCCGCCGCGCGCGTCGCCGTCGAGCTTGGACATCACGACCCCGTCGAAGTCGACGACCTCGGCGAACTGCTCGGCGACATTGACCGCGTCCTGGCCGGTCATGGCGTCGACCACGAGCAGGATGTCGTGGGGCTTGACGGCCTTCTTGATATCCGCCAGCTCGGTCATCAGCTCCGTGTCGACGTGCAGGCGACCGCTGGTATCGACGATGAGCACGTCCTTGCCCTCGCTCCGGGCGCGCTCGGCCGCCCACCTGGCGATGTCCACGGGGTTGCGGTCGGTCCCCTGCTCGTAGACGTCGACGCCGGCCTGCTGGCCGACCTTGATCAGCTGGTCAACGGCGGCCGGCCGGTAGACGTCGCAGGCGGCAACCGCCACCGAGGCGTGGTGCTCCGTGCGCAGGTATCGCGCCAGCTTGCCCGTCGCCGTCGTCTTGCCCGAGCCCTGCAGCCCGGCCATGAGCACGATCGTCGGAGGCCGTGGCGAGAACGAGAGCTCACGCGCGGCGCCGCCCATCAGCTCGGTCAGCTCGTCGGAGACGATCTTGACCACCTGCTGGCCGGGGTTGAGCTTGCCCACGATGTCGGCGCCGAGGGCCCGCTCCTTGATCGCCCCGGTGAAGCTCTTGACCACCTTGAAGTTGACGTCGGCCTCGAGCAGCGCCAGGCGGATCTCGCGCATGGCGGCGTTGATGTCGTCCTCGGTCAGGGTGCCGCGACCGCGGACCTCGGACAGCGTGGCCTGGAGCTTTTCGGAGAGGGAATCGAACATCGGCGTTCTCCCCACTCAGTCTACGAGGCGATCACGGCCCGGACGGGAGGATGCCCGTGAAGTTCCCGCCGCGATCGCGGCACTCCTCACGAGACCAGCGCGCGAGCGAAATCGCCGGCGTCGAACGGGCGCAGGTCCTCCAGCTGCTCGCCCACGCCGATCAGCTTGACCGGGATCCCGAGCTCGTGGGCGATGGCCAGCGCGATCCCGCCCTTGGCCGTCCCGTCGAGCTTGGTCAGGACGAGCCCCGATACGTCGATGGTTTCCGAGAACGCCTTGGCCTGACGCAAGCCGTTCTGGCCCGTGGTCGCGTCGACGGTGAGCAGGGTCTCGTGCGGGGCCTCGGGGATCTGCTTGGCGATCACGCGGCGGACCTTGGCCAGCTCGGCCATGAGGTTGTCCTGGGTGTGCAGGCGTCCGGCGGTGTCGATGAGAACGACGTCGGCCCCGTCGCGGCGCGCGCTGGCGATCGCCTCGAAGGCCACCGAGGCCGAGTCGGCGCCGAGGTCGCCCTTGACGAAGTCCACCCCGGCGCGCTGGGCCCACAGCTCCAGTTGCTCGACTGCTGCGGCACGGAACGTGTCGCCGGCGGCGAGCACCACCTTGAGGTCAAGCTCCTTGCTCAGGTGCCAGGCCAGCTTGCCGAGGGTCGTCGTCTTGCCGGTGCCGTTGACGCCGGCCACCAGGATCACGGTCGGGTCGGGACGCAGGTCGATGGTGTCCTCCCCCGTCCGGGCGATCTCGGTCAGCAGCTCCACCAGCCGGTCTGACAGCTCCTGGCCGCCCGACCACTTGTTCTCGGTCGCCTCCTGCTCGAGCTGAGCCACCACCTTGGCCGTCGTCTGGGCACCGACGTCGGCGTAGATGAGCGCCTCCTCCAGGCGCTCCCACGTCTCCTCGTTGAGGTCCTCGAACAGCGTGGCCTGGATCTCGGACTGAAGCGCCTGACGGGTCTTGCGCAGGCTCTCGCGCAGGCGCCGGAAGCGCCCCACACGGCGCTCGGGCTCCTCGGACCCCGACGGCGCCGCCGCCTGCGCCCCGTCGATGATGAAGAGCTCCCGCCAGTCGCGCGCCATGACGGCGGCGACGTTATCAACGGCGCTTGGCGAACCGCCGCCGCCCCGGCCAGGGCCGGGAGCGGGATCCCCGTCAGGCGGCCTCGGCCTGCGTCGGTGCCGAGGCGTCGCCGTCGCCGCCCGCCAAGCGGCGCGAGATCACCTTGGAGATGCCGTCGGCCCCCATCGAGACGCCGTACAGGGAGTCGGCCGCCTCCATGGTGCGCTTCTGGTGGGTGACGACGATGAACTGCGCGCGGGAGGAGTACTGGCGCAGGAGGGCGAGGAAGCGGTCGATGTTGAGATCGTCGAGCGCCGCCTCGACCTCGTCGAGGATGTAGAACGGGCACGGCCGGGCCAGGAACACGGCGAACAGGAAGGCCAGCGCCGTCATCGACTTCTCGCCGCCGGACAGCAGCGACAGGCGCTTGCACTCCTTGCCCGCGGGGGTGATCTCGATCTCGACGCCCAGCAGATCCTCCTCGGGCTCGAGCCCGTCGTCGTCGGCGCTGCTGTCTGACTCCTCGCCCTCCTCGCCCTCGGCCTCCGGCGCCTCCTGGCCCCCGATCACCCGGGCCGGCCCGGTGCGCTCCGAGACCAGGCGCAGGCGACCCTCGCCGCCCGGGAACAGCTGCCCGGCCAGCTCCTCAAACGCGTTGGCCGTCGCCGCGAAGGTCTGCTCGAACGTGGCGCGGATCTGGCGGTCGGTGTCGGCGATCAGCTTCTCGAGCTCGCGCAGCGCGGTCTCCAGGTCAGCCCGCTGGGCCTCGAGCTCCTCGACATGGGCCACCGCTTCGGCGTACTCCTCCT
>DASXJW010000178.1:0-32797 GCA_036497165.1 Solirubrobacteraceae bacterium | reverse complement strand
CGCGGTCGCGCTTTCATCCCGCTTAGACATGGCTGACCGCGCGGACCTGGAGTTCACGTACTCGCTGATCGATCGCATCTTCCGGCTGAGTCTGGGGGAACTCGCGGACTTCAGTGGCGCCAAGTACGACGGTGACTTCTCGCTGAGCCTCGAGGAGGCCCAGCGGCGCAAGCATGAGTATGTCGCCGAGCAGATCGGCATCGGGCCGGGCCGCCGGGTGCTCGATCTCGCCTGCGGCTGGGGGCCGCTGCTGAGCTTCACCCGCAACCGGGGTGCGACAGGGATCGGTGTCACGTTGTCCTCCAAGCAGGTGGCTGCCTGTCGGCGGCACGGTCTCGACGTCCATCTGCACGACGCGCGGGAGGTCACCCGCGACAGGTTCGGGCGGTTCGACGCGGTGGCGTGCGTCGGTGGCTTCGAGCACTTCTGCTCACCAGACGACTATCTGGCCGGCCGGCAGGAAGAGATCTACCGCGAGGTGTTCGCCAATATCGCGAGCGTGCTGCCCGACGACGGTCGGCTCTACATGCAGTCGATGGTGTGGGGGCCGAACATGATCCCGGTGGAGGAGATCGACATCGACGTTCTGCGCGCGCTCCCTGAACGAGGCTCCGACGAGTGGATCCTCGCGCTCCTGGGGCGTCAATTTCCCGGCTCCTGGCTTCCGTTTGGTCAGGAGCAACTCATCCGCAGCGCCGAGCCCTATTTCCGGTTGGTGGCAAGCACCAGCGGACGTCTCGACTACATCGAGACCATCACCCAGTGGAATCGGCGGATCGGAGCCCCCAGTCTTCGAAAGACGCTATTCAAGCTTCAGCTTCTCCCGCGCTGGCTCACCAGCGCCGACTTCCGGCTTGCGTTCACCTCCGGCGTAAGCGCCAACAAGGTCTGCTTCGAGCGCGAACTGCTCGAGCACTACCGGCTCGTATTCCAGAAATACGACCAATGAACGCGGCCAGCCGAACGCAGCGTCTCGCGGCGACCGGGACAATCTCGAGCGTCCGGCCGCCCCCTCGGCCAAGTCGCCGATCGCTTCGGGCGCCTGGGCGCTCAGCGGGACTTATTCGTCGCCACAATGGGGGGATGCTGATCGTCTGCGCTCACCTGGTCCTCGACCCAGCGGACCGAGACGCCCATGTCGTAGCCAGGGCATTCCCACTCTCTGGCGCCGCGGTTGTCCTTCAGCGCGCGCGACGCGAGCGGGGCTAAGAGTGGCTGAGTTGCGGCACACCGGGTAGATTGCCACTGACGTGGACTCAGGCCAGATCCCGCACGCGGACGTGGGACCCGCGGCACGAAACCCATCGACGACGTAGTCGCCTGATGGCTGACGAGCGCGGATCCCCCACGCCGGCTGAGCAGGTCGCCCGGCTCTACGAGCAGGCCGAGTCGGACGCCGCGAAGGCCAGCGAGCGGCTTGTCGGCTCTCAGGGGTTTGTGTCGCTGCTCGGCCAGGTGGCCGAGAACGCTGCCGCACTCACGAAACTCGGCAACGACGCCATGGATCTGATGATGCGCAACCTGCGCGTTGCAGGGCGGCGCGATGTCATACGCCTGGCCCGTCAGCTCGGTCGCACCGAGGACAAGCTCGAACGCGTCCTGCAAGAGCTCGAAGAGGTTCGCGACCAGCTGCGCGACCGCGACGAACAGGCGCCGGGCGGCGATTCCGTTCGCGCCGCCGGGCGGGCGCAATCCGAGAACACCACCGCCAACGGCGCCCTGGCCGGTGAGTCAGCCGCGAAAGAGAGCGGACAGCCCCGCGGAACCACCCGGGGCGGCGACGGTCAGAGCGGTCAGTCCCCCGAGTCATGAGCGCGCTCGACACGTTGAGCCGGCTTCCGAGCGCCAGCGTCGAGTTCGTCAATGTGATCCTGACCACGCCGGACGCTGCCGTGGGCCGCACGCCGCGCGACCTCGTCTGGACGCACCGTCAGACGACGCTCTACCGCTATCGCTCCGGACGCCGCTCGCATGCCCTGCCGGTCCTGCTCGTGTTTGCGCTGATCAACCGCCCGGAGATCTTCGACCTACGCCGCGGCAACTCGTTCGTCGAGTTCCTGCTCGACGAGGGCTATGACGTATTCCTCGTCGACTGGGGTGTGCCGGGGGAGGAGGACGCGGAGATGGGCCTGGCTGACTTCGTCTGTGACGAGCTGCACTGGGCCGTGCGAGAGACGCTGCGCTGCGCCGGCGAGGACGAGCTGTCTCTGCTGGGGTGGTGCATCGGCGGCACGCTGAGCGCGATGTACTGCGCCCTGAACCCTGCTGACCCGGTGCGCAATGCGGTCCTGCTCACGACCCCGATCGATCCGAGCGACTCCCTCTACGCCCGGTGGGTCGGTGGCGACGACTTCGACGTCGACCTGATCGCTGACAGTTATCAGGCGATTCCCGGGGCTGGGATCGACTGGGCCAACAAGCTGATGAAGCCGGTGACCAACTACGTCACCACCTACCGTCGGCTGTTTCAGGGAATCCTCGAGGGGCGCGACCCGCGTGACAGCTATCAGGCGATGGCCAAGTGGGTCGCCGACAACCCTCCCTTCCCGGCGCGCGCCTACCGCGAGTGGATCACGTGGATGTACAAGGAGAACCGGCTGGTGTCCGGGCGCCTGCGACTGCGCGACCGCCGGGTCGATCTATCGGAGATCGAGCAGAACCTGCTGATCGTCACCGCAGGGGCCGATCACATCGCCCCGCCCGGGGGCACCGTCCCGCTGCTCGATCTCGTCGCCAGCGAAGACGTCACGCACCTGGATCGCCCGGGCGGCCACATCGGTCTGATGGCGGGATCCAGGGCAAAGCACGAAATCTGGCCTGAGCTCGCCGACTGGCTCGGTGAGCGCTCGGGTCGTTGAGGCAAAGGAGAGATCACATGGCCACGACAACCACCGCCACCGGCGAGGCTGCGATCCATCGCCCGCGTCTGCACGGACGCGTCGCCTTCGTCACGGGCGGCACCCGTGGCATCGGCGCCGCCATCGGCCGCAGCCTAGCCGAACAGGGCGCCCAGGTTGCGGCTGGTTACAGCCGAGACCAGGAGACCGCCCAGTCATTCGTTGACAAGCTCGGCAAGGACGGGCTGAACGCTTCGATCCATCAGGGGAACGTCGGCTCCGCCGACGACTGCCGCCGAACTGTCGCCGACGTGATCGCCCAGCATGGCCGCCTCGACATTCTCGTCAACAACGCGGGGATCACGATCGATAAGACCGTGCTCAAGATGAGCGACGAGGACTGGTACAAGGTGCTGGCCGTCAACCTCTCGGGGGCGTTCTTCATGAGCCAGGCGGTCCTGCCGCACATGATCGAGCGGGGCTCGGGGCGCATCATCAACATCTCCTCGATCATCGGTGAGATGGGGAACATCGGCCAGGCCAACTACGCCGCGTCGAAGTCCGGTCTATTCGGGCTGACCAAAACCATGGCGCGCGAGGCCGCCTTCCAACTCAACAAAGCCGGCAAGCTTGACGACGACGGGATCGGCATCACCGTAAACACGGTCGCGCCCGGGTACATCGCCACCGAGATGGTCGAAGCAGTTCCGGAGAAGGCGCTGGACCGGATCAAATCCCAGATCCCTCTGGGCCGGCTGGGCCGGCCGGATGAGGTGGCGCGCGTTGTGCACTTCCTGGCGGCCGACCAGTCCTCCTACATCACCGGCACCATCTTTGCGGTCAACGGCGGCATGGACATGTAACTGCACCGTCGGGCGGCGTGTGGTTACCGCGAGCGCTCGAGGACCGCCGCCAGCAGCCGCGGCCAGTGGCTGTCCAGCGCGTCGTGGCCCATGAACAATCCGAGATGGCCTCCGGGGGTGACGTCGCGCAGGATGTCGGGCTCGGCGGTGGCGACGTAGTCGGTCAGCGCGAACACCTGGTCAGGTGGCGTGATGTGGTCCGTCGTTCCGGCAAGCAGGTTCAGCGGGCAGTCGATGCGACTCAGATCGACGCGCTCGCCGCCGACCTCGAGGGCGCCCCCGATGAGCTCGTTGTCGCGGAACAGGTGCTCGACGATCCACAGATAGAAACCGCCCGGGATGGGCTGGGTGTGCTTGAACCAGTCCTCGAACTCCCGGTAGCGCTCGACATGCTTGGCATGGTCAAGGTTGGCCAGCAGCTGGAGCTGGCGACCGATCTCGTTGTCCGGCTTGATCAGGATGAAGCCCGCCAGCAAGTGCTCGCCGCTGAGCACCCCACCGCCGGCGCTGACGAGCCCCCGGTAGAAGTCAAGGTTGCCGTTGGGCGCAAACGCCTTCAGCGCGGCGTGGATGACTGGCTCCCCACAGTGAAAGTCGATCGGCGCCCCGGCGATGGTCAGCGTGTTGACACGCTCGGGATGCAGCGCGGCGTAGATGGTGGCCAGCCAGCCGCCCTGGCAGTCACCGATCAGGTTGGCCCGGCCCCCCATGTGATCAAGGGCGCGGTCGATGACGGCCAGGTAATCGTCGATGGTGGCGTCCTTCGTCTCCTCGGTAGCGCCGATCCAGTCCAGCGTGAACGCCCGCGTCAGGCCGGTCTCCAGGATCGTGCGCATCTGGCTCTGCTCCGCGGAGAAGTCGACGATGCACGAGTCATGACCCGCCTGGGGCGGAAGCACGAGCGTGGGGACGACCTCGCTGCCGGGACTCGTGATGGAGAAATCGCGTAGCCGAGCTACAGGAGCCTCGAACACGATCCGATGCTCCGAGCTCCAGCTCGGGGGCCGCCGGCCGGCCATCTCCCCCCACCAGCTCGCGTAGTCGAGCATGAGGTCCATCGGCGTCGCGCGACGGCGAACGGCACCAGCCCACCACGCACACGCCCCTTCCACGGCGGCCGTCCAGGCGGTCAGTGCGTCGGTAAGCGCTATTTCCTCAAAAGTCGGGGCACATCCGGTGGCCATGAGACTCCTTTCTGACGACGGCGCCCCCCATCTGGGGGGGTGCTGACCGTATCACCACGGGAGGACCACTGCTTGCTGTTAGCATGAAACACCGCTAAGAGGGCAAGCGCGCAAGCCTGAATTGCGCTTGCTCATTAGCTGGCTATCTGCTAACCTGCAAGCAGAGGGCATTTGTCCTCACCGATCTGCAGACTGCGCGCGATCTGCAGACTGCGACGTATTGGCGCGCGAGCATCTGCTACCCACGACCTTTTGGGAGAACACATGGAAACCACCTCCACCACTCAGCAGAACAACTTGTACCCGGACCTCGAGGCCGCCGGCGAGCGCGCCCGTGAGGCCAATGAGCGCTTCATCGAAGCAGGGCGCAAGGTGACCAACGCGTACCTCGACGGACTGGAGCGCTACGTCAACGGCGTGACGCAGTTCGAGCGCAAGGTCGGCGCCCAGTCGCAGGTCGATGCGGTCACGAGCCTCTTCGAGGCGCACGCGAAGATGACCGAGGACGTCACGAGCGCGACCGTCTCGGCCGCGCGCGAGCTCGTCGCTTCGTAGTTCGAGCCGTACCCGTGATGGGCACGAGGCGCCCTGCGCGCCCGTGCCCCGTCACGATTCTGGAGCGGAGCGCCGGGGCCGGGCGCCCACTCTGACAAAAGCCTCGTAGACCTGGATCAGCGCCTGGCGCTGGCGGCCGCTCAGCTGCGGATCCTGCCGGATCGCCTGCACCACCTTCGACGGTCCAGGCTCCTCGACTGGGACACCGGCCTGCTCGTAGAGAGTCTCGGCCGAGACCTTCAGGGTTTGCGCGATGGCGTGCAACACCTGCTCGGACGGCGCGCGCAAGCCGCGCTCGATCTGCGACAGATAGGGGTTGGAGATACCGGCGAGGCGGGCGAACTCGCGCATCGACATCTCCGACAGCTCGCGCTGGCGGCGGATGAACTCGCCCAGCGGCGACGGGGACTCAGACACCCGCCAAGCATAGGGTCAGCGGCCATCAGCAACCCGGCCGGCGCATCGCCGCTCCGGCCTTCGAGGGTTAGATTGCCGGTTGAGACGAAACGTCGTAGCCGACTGAGGGAGCAACGTGTTCGACACCAATGAGGCGGCGCTACGGGCCGCTGTTGCAGCCTTTAACGATCCGCAGGGCCGCGAGGGGTATCTCAGGCTCTACTCCGATGACGTCGTCCTGCACGGCTACCCACGGGGACTCGCTGGGCTCGAGGGGGCGAGAAGCTTCTACTCCCAGCTCTGGGAGGCGTTTCCCCAGGCGCGGCTGGCCGTCGAGGAGGTGATCGGCTCACACGACCAGATCGCCGCCCGCTATCGCCTGTCCGGCATGCAGACGAGCGACTTCTACGGCGCCCCGAGCACCGGCGATGCGACGAACGTGGAGGGCATCGCGTGGCTGCGCTTCCGGAATGGGCAGGCGGTCGAGGTGTGGCAGGCCTCCGGGACCCTCGACCTGCTCACCAGGCTGACCGCCAGGGCAGCCCAGACGCGAACGCGACATTCGGCGAGCGCCGACGCAGCCGCGCTGCGCTGGGAGGAGCGCCATCCAGACGAGTGACGTCGCAGGCTGATGGCCCGAGATTCTGGCCCTTGGCAGCGCCGCATCGCTCCACCAGAATGTGTCCGTTTGCTGGCCTTTTCTACGAGAGCCGACGCGGGGACTCGAACCCCGGACCCCTTCATTACGAGTGAAGTGCTCTACCAGCTGAGCTACGTCGGCGGTGGGCAGGGATTCGCCGGGTCCTCCTGGTCTCCACCCCCGGTTCACGCTGCGCGGAGGCCGCAAAGTCCTGGTTCGTCGCTGCGTGCGCGAAGCGTAGCCGACGCTCGCGCGGCTCGTTTCCGACGTCACTGTCCAGCCGGCGCGAAGCCCGGAGCTGCGCCCCGGCGCGGATGGTGTCATGGTTGGGACGGGCGCCCAGGCGCATGGAGGCGAGCCGGGCGCGCAGTGACCGCAACCGGAGCGAAGGGAGAGACCGTGCCGACCATCGCCGATGTCATCGTCGCCACGCTGAAGGCGTCCGGGGTCCAGCGGGTCTACGGGCTGGCCGGCGACTCGCTCAACGGGTTCACCGACGCCATCCGCCGCGACCGCGACGTCGCCTGGGCCCATGTCCGCCACGAGGAGGCGGCCGCGTTCGCCGCCGCGGGCGAGGCGGCGGTGACGGGCCGGCTGGCGGTGTGCGCGGGCAGCTGTGGGCCGGGGAGCCTGCACCTCATCAACGGCCTGTTCGACGCACAGCGCAGCCGGGTGCCGGTGCTCGCACTCGCCGCCCACATCCCGCCGTCCGAGATCGGCCGCGGCTACTTCCAGGAGACCCATCCCCAGGAGCTGTTCCGGGAGTGCAGCGTGTACTGCGAGCTCGTCAGCCAGCCTGACCAGCTGCCCGGCCTGCTCGAGGTGGCGATGCGCGCCGCGCTGGAGCGCGACGGAGTCGCCGTGCTCGTGATCCCGGGCGAGATCCTCCTTCACGACGCGGGTCGACCCTCGGCGCCCCGGTCGATCCGGCGCAGCGCCTCGGTCATCCGCCCCGACGAGGCCTCGTTGCACGCGGCCGCCGACGTCCTCAACCGCGCCCAGAGCCCGACGATCCTGGCCGGCGCCGGCTGCCAGGGAGCGCATCGACAGCTGCTCGCCCTCGCCGAAGCACTCAAGGCGCCGGTCGTCCACGCCCTGCGCGGCAAGGAGTTCGTGGAATACGAGAACCCGTTCGATGTCGGAATGACCGGCCTGCTCGGCTTCAGCTCGGGCTACCGGGCGATGGAGCACTGCGACGCGCTGGTCATGCTCGGCACCGACTTCCCCTACCGCCAGTTCTATCCGCCGTCCGAGGTCCCGGTCATCCAGGTCGACATGCGCGGCGAGCACATCGGCCGGCGGGTTCCCGTCGATGTGCCCCTCGTCGGCACCGTCGCCGACACGATCGACGCCCTCATGCCACATCTGACGCCCAAGGCCAACAGAAGCCACCTGGACCGGATGACCGCCCACTATGTCCGCACCCGCCGCCGCCTCGACGGCCTCGCCGGGCGCGACCGCAATCGCAGCCCGCTGCACCCGCAGTTCGTGGCGGCGACGATCGACCGGCTGGCCCGCACGGACGCCGCGTTCCTCGCCGACGTGGGCTCGCTCACGGTGTGGGCCGCCCGGTACCTGCGCATGAACGGACGGCGCCGCCTGATCGGTTCGTTCACCCACGGCTCGATGGCCAATGCCCTACCCCAGGCCATCGGCGTACAGTCGGCCGACCCGGAGCGCCAGGTGGTGACGCTGTCGGGGGACGGCGGGCTGACGATGCTGCTCGGGGAGCTGCTGACGCTGCGCCAGCTGCAGCTGCCAGTCAAGGTCGTCGTCTTCAACAACGGCTCGCTGGCGTTCGTCGAACTCGAGATGAAGGCGGTCGGGATCGTCAACTACGGGACCGAGCTGGCGGGTGCCGACTTCGCGGCGCTCGCGCGCTCACTGGGCCTGCACGGGGCCCGGGTGGAGCGGCCCGACCAGCTCGAGGAGGCCCTCACGGGCGCCTTCGCTCACGACGGCCCCGCCGTGGTCGACGTCCTCACGGCCCGGCAGGAGCTCTCCGTGCCCCCCAAGCTGAGCTATGAGCAGATCCGCGGGTTCACGCTCTACGCGGCGCGGACGGTTCTCGGCGGGCGCGCCGACGAGATCGTCGAGCTCGCGCGGACAAACCTGCGCGAGCTCGAGCGGGAGTGAGGGTGCCGGCGCAGGGGCTGGCAGCACCCCGCGCCCGTGGCGTAGCGGCGCAGGGGGCGGGTAAGACGAGAGGCCACGCACATTCGACGATCTCGAGGAGCGACATGCCTCAGCCACCCCAGCAGCAGACGCCGCCCGGCACCACCGCAGAGATGACGCCGAGGCCCGACCACGGCGAGGAGAGTTACAAGGGCACGGGCAGGCTGAACGGCAAGCGCGCCGTCATCACGGGCGCCGACAGCGGCATCGGCAAGGCGGTCGCCATCGCCTTCGCGCGCGAGGGAGCCGACGTGCTCATCTCCTACCTCAGCGAGGCCGAGGATGCGACCGACACGGCCGGCTGGGTGCGGCAGGCCGGGCGGAACGCCGTCATGGTGAGCGGTGACCTCTCCTCCCCGCAGCATTGCCGCGAGGTCATCGACACGGCCGTGCGCGAGATGGGTGGCATCGACGTTCTCGTCTCAAACGCCGCGTTTCAGATGAGCCATGAGACGATCGAGGAGATCCCCGACGAGGAGTGGGACTACACGCTCGCCACCAACCTCAGCGCCTTCTTCCACCTCACCAAGGCGGCGCTCCCGCACATGGAAGCGGGCGGGTCGATCATCGCCACGTCGTCGATCAACTACCAGCAGCCCTCTCCCCAGTTGCTGCCCTACGCGGTCACCAAGGCGGGGATCGCCAACATGGTGGCGAGCCTCGCCCAGGCGCTCGCCGATCGCGGCATCCGCGCCAACGGGGTCGCCCCGGGGCCGATCTGGACACCGCTCATCCCGTCCACGATGCCCGAGGAGGCGGTGGAGAGCTTCGGGCAGCAGGCCCCCTTGCAGCGGGCCGGCCAGCCGGCAGAGCTCGCGCCGATCTACGTCCTGCTCGCCTCAGACGAGGCCAGCTATGTCTCGGGCGCAATCATCCCCGCGACGGGCGGCCGGCCGATGTTGTAGGCGCCACACCGCACCCGCCGCCTGTCTCGTCGCTACTGTCAGAGGCGCTGAGCGGGCTTGCCGAGTCGCGGTCTACGGGTGGGGCGCCGCCGCACAAGACATCGACCGCAGAGGAGGGACCTGATGCCCGAGGGACACATTGACCCCGCTGCGCTCGATCGCAGTCTGGCGGCGCTGCGCCCGGCCGCGTCCGATCACCACCTGATGGATGCCCTGCAGCAGGTGCTGACATCCAGCAGCCAGATGTTCTCGGCCTCGGGAGCCGGCTTCATGATGCTCGATGACAGCTCGGCGTTGTGCGCAGTGGCTGCAACCGACGAGCCGGGACGGCTTCTGGAGCAGCGCCAGGAGGAGAGCGGGCACGGGCCCTGCGTGGACTCGGTGACGTTTGACGAGGTGACCGCCACGCCGGATCTTGCCGAGGACGACCGCTGGCCGGAGATCCGTCCCGAGGTCCCGGATGCGGGCGTTCGAGCAGTGCTCGGCGTACCCATCCGCGCCAGCGGCGTCACCGTCGGGACCTTGAACGTGTATCGCGATCATCATCACGTGTGGGATGAGAGCGAAACGGCGGCGCTCACGTCCTACGGCAGCGTGATCGAAGGACTGTTGCGCACGGCGATGCAGGCTCGCGAGGGCGAGCGTCTCGCCGAGCAGCTGCAGCACGCGCTGGACAACCGGGTCGTGATCGAGCGCGCGGTGGGCGTCATCATGGGCCGCGCCCGCGTTGACGCCGTGACGGCGTTCAACGAGCTGCGCCACCGCGCCCGCAGCGGGGAGCGGAAGGTCGCTGACGTGGCCGCCGAGCTGCTGGATGAAGTAGCTCGCGGCTCCTGAGGCACGCCCCCGTCAACGCGGCACACCTGCCGCCGTTCGGTTCGATCGAGGCGGGCTATACTCCTGACTTCGTAGGCCTGCCGTGACCCCGTGGGCCGTTTGCTTTTCCCCTGGAGATGCCAACGGTGCTCGAAGCTCACGTCCACAAGTGCGTCGACCCTTCGCCAAGCGAGGCGCGGCCGGACGCGCACGTTCACGTCTCCCTGGTGGAGTGGGATTCCGAGTTCGCCGAGGCGGTCAACGGGGACTACGACCGCGCACGCCGCGCGTTGCAGGCACACGGCTACTGGCTGCCGGCCGGTTCCGTGACCCTGCCGATGCCGGGTGTTCCGGAGACGACCTTCGCCCTGCTCACCCTCCGCGGCTCTCTCGTCCGCCAAACCCGGGCAGCCGACGGCCGGATGATCGAGTTCGTCTCAAATGGCGACCTCCTCATGCCGTTCAGCCCGCATGGCGAGGTGTCGCGAGGCGGCGTGACGCTGACGGCGACCGAGGAGGTGTTGGTGGCAGCGCTGGACCAGCGGTTCCTCCGGGCAGCAGCCGTATGGCCCGAGCTGATGATCAACGTGCAGCGTCGCCTGTCCGCGCAGCAGCATCGCCTTGCGTTGCACGGGGCCATCTGTCAGCTGCCCCGGGTTGAGCAGCGCCTGATGGCGCTGATGTGGCACCTGGCCGACCGGGACGGCAAGGTCAGCGCAGAGGGCATCATCCTCGACCTGCCGCTCAGCCATCAGTCGCTGGCGGATCTCGTTGGCGCCCGGCGTCCCACCGTCAGTCTTGCCCTCAAGGCTCTGCGTGAGCGAGATCGCCTCCGCCGCCGCCCCGACGGCAGGTGGCTCCTCCCCATCGGCAGCAACGGATGTGCCGTTCGCTTCGAGGACGTGATCGGGGACCTCAACGGCAGCGCTCGCTTTGACCCGATCCGCGCGGCAGACACGACCGCGCCGCATGACGCCGTGGACGCAGTCCGAGCCAGCGCATGAGCGCCGGTCGAACCTCACAGCAATCTAAAACGGACCGTCGGGCTGCTCGGGCTCGCCGGTCCGCGCCCGCCACTCCTCCGCCAGGATCGCCCACCGCTCGTGGTCGCGCCAGCGGCCACCGATCTTCAGGTAGCGGGGGGAGAAGCCCTCGCGACGGAAGCCCGCGCCGCGGGCCAGGGCCAGCGAGTTGGCGTTGCCCGGCTGGATGTTGGCCTCGATGCGATGCAGCTGCAGCGCGGTGAAGGCGTGGCGGAGCACCAGCTCGATCCCCTCGCGCATGTAGCCCTGGCCGGCGAACGGCTGCCCCACGGCGTAGCCGAGATAGGCGCTCTGCAGGCGCCGGCGCACGATCTGCGACAGGTTGAAGAAGCCCATGATCGCGTCATCCTCGGTGCGGCACAGCAGCATCGCCTCGAAGTCGGCGCGCCGCGCGTCGGCCAGGTAGGCGGCGAAGCGATCGTCATCGGTGGGAGCGGTGGCCCACGGGCTGTGAAAGGCGCGGCTGACGCGCATCAGCTCCGTGAACTCCTGGCGATCTGAGCGCGTGGGGGCCCGGAGGTAGACCCGCGGCGGCGGCGCCGCGTTCATCCTCCCAGCGTCTGCTGCAGGCGGTATGCCAAGGCCTCGCATGCCAGATCCTCGGAGACATTAAGCAGGAAACGCTCGCGCGTGTCCTCGACGAGCTCGATGGCGCGGCGCAGCCGCACCGGGTCGGCGCCGGCGTCCGCCTCGAGCTCGGCCGTGCGGTCGCGGTGGCGGACGAGCTCCTCGGCGCCATAGGCGAGGAAGGCGAGGTCCGCGAACCACAGCGACACCAGCTGGAGCGCGAGATCGAGGGCGCCGGTCTGCACGCGCCGGCGGCTGCGGCGGATGCGCTCGGACCACTCGGTCTCCACACGCTTGCGCTCCTTGCGCGCGGTCAGCTCCAGCTCGGCCTCGGCCAGGGCCTCGAGCTGGGCGCCCGCCGCCTCGCCGCGAGTCCGGACGGCGACCAGCAGCTCGGTCCACGGTCGTGCGGCGGCCATCTCCCCGGCGACGGCGCAGCGCGCATAGCGCTCGGCGGCGGCGCGCAGCGCCTGGCCGTCGGCACCCGCGAGCTCGCGGGCGTGCTCGGCATCCTGCAGGGCGAGGCGGACGCAGGAGAGTGCCGTGTCCGCGGACAGGCCCAGCTCCTGCAGAGCGGCGGCGGCGTCGGCCTCGGCGGGCGGCTCGAAGCGGACGGCCTGGCACCGCGAGCGGATGGTGGGCAGGATCTCGCCCAGCCGGTCGGTGAGCAGGATGAGGTGAACGAATGGAGGCGGCTCCTCCAGGGTCTTGAGCATCCGGTTGGCGGCCTCGTCCCCGAGCTCGTCGGCGCGCTCGATTACGAACACCCGGCGGCTGGATTCGAACGGCGTCTTGCTGGCGGCGGAGATGACGGGGCCGTCGACGTCAGAGACGAGGATCTCGTGGGCGCCGCTCGGTACCACCCAGGTGAGGTCGGGGTGAGCGCCGCTCATCACCCGCGCCCGGGCGCTGTCGGGGGCGGCCTCGCCCTCGGCCAGGAGCTCGGCGGCCAGCGCCCGCGCCGCGGCCCGCTTGCCCGCCCCCCCCGGCCCGTGGAACAGGTAGGCGTGGGATGGCCTCCCCGGCCTGTCCAGGGCCGGCGCCAGCACCGCGCGCGCGTGGGGATGTCGTTCGAGCTCGGCCAGCACCAGGTGCGATCCTAGTGGGGGCCGGGGGCACCACGAGCGCGACCACCTGCCCGGTAGGGTCGGCCCTCACGTCATGGCAC
Organism: Solirubrobacteraceae bacterium; assembly: GCA_036497165.1. GTDB lineage: Bacteria > Actinomycetota > Thermoleophilia > Solirubrobacterales > Solirubrobacteraceae > Palsa-465. The sequence continues at coordinate 19,648 of DASXJW010000178.1, read as the reverse complement.
GCGGCAGGCTGATCACCATCGAGGGCATCGACGGCGCGGGCAAGTCGACGCTCGCCGCAGGCCTCGTCGACGCCCTCGCTCAGCGGGGGATCGAGGCCACGCTGCTGCGCGAGCCGGGCGGCGTGCGCACCGCCGAGCGCATCCGCGAGCTCGTCAACGATCCGGCCGCCAGGATCGGGGGCCGGGCCGAGGCCCTGCTGTACGCCGCGGCGCGGGCACAGCTGGTGGACGAGGCGCTCGCGCCGCTGCTCGCGGCCGGCCACCTGGTCCTCCTTGACCGTTTCGTGGACTCCTCCCTGGCCTACCAGGGTGCGGGCCGAGATCTCGGCATCGATCCGGTGCGCGACATCAACGCGTTTGCCACCGGCGGGCTGATGCCCGACCGCACCCTCCTGCTCAAGCTCGACCCCGCCCTCGGTCGGGCCCGCTCGGCCCAGCGCGGGGCGCCGCCCGACCGCCTGGAGCAGCAGCCCGACGACTTCTTTGAGCGCATCGCCACCGCCTACGACGCGCTCGCCCGCGCCGAGAGCGAGCGCATCCGCGTGCTCGACGCGGACCGGCCGCCGCCCGCGGTGCTGGCCGACGCGCTCGCCGCGGTCGAGGACCTACTCGGAGCCGTCTGATTCCGGGTAGCCGTCGGGACGCGCCTGGGCGAAGGCCCAAGCGTCGGCGATCATCTGCTCGAGCGTCGGCTTGCGCGGCTTCCAGCCCAGCTCGGCGCGGATCAGGTCAGAAGCGGCGACCAGGGCCGCGGGATCGCCCGGGCGCCGCGGCGCCTCCTTGACGGCGATCTGGAGTCCCGTGACGGTATGGGCGGCCTCGATGACCTCGCGCACGGAGAACCCGCTGCCGTTGCCGAGGTTGAAGATGCGCTGAGTGCCCTCGGTCGTCCCCTCGAGGGCGAGCAGGTGCGCGTCGGAGAGGTCCTCGATGTGGATGTAGTCGCGGATCGCGGTCCCGTCGGGCGTCGGGTAGTCGGTGCCGAACAGCTCCACGTGCGGGTTGCGGCCCTGGGCGGTGCGCAGCACGTTGGGGATGAGGTGCGTCTCGGGATAGTGGTCCTCCCCGGCGTCGCCGCTGGCCCCGGCGACGTTGAAGTAGCGCAGGCTGATCGCGCCCAGCCCGTGCGCGCGGCAGTAGTCGCCGATCATCAGATCCACCGCCAGCTTGGACGCCCCATAGGGGCTGGTCGGCCGCGTCGAGGCCGATTCGGAGATCGGGACCTCGTCGGGCTGGCCGTAGACCGCGCAGGTCGAGGAGAAGACCAGGCGCGGCACGTGGGCGTCGCGCATCGCGTCCAGCAGGTTCATCGTCCCCACCACGTTGGCGTGGTAGTAGCGCTCCGGGTGGGCGACCGACTCGCCCACCAGCGCCAGCGCCGCGAAGTGCAGAACGCCGTCAAAGCCGTCGGAGACGGTGTCGGCGACGGCGGCGGCATCGCGCAGATCGGCATGCACGAACCGCGCCTCGGGAGCCACCGCGGCGCGGTGGCCGCGCTCCAGGCTGTCGAGCACCACGACCTCGTGGCCGGCTCCGAGCAGCTGTCGGGAGACGATCGAGCCGATGTAGCCGGCGCCGCCGGTCACCAGCAGCTTCATCGCGCAGACCTGTTGGGGGGATACGTTCGCGGCATCTGCGCACGCCATTTAACCGACCTACAATCGCCAACGCCGTGACCGCCGACGCAGAGTCGCCCACCATCGCCGAGTTCGAGCACGTGGCGGCGGGGCCGTCGGTGGTCCTGCTGCGCGTGAGGGCCAGTCTGTGGGGCGCCGCCGCGCAACCCGATCACCGCCCCGAGCTCGTGGCCGAGCACGCGGCGGGCCTCGAGCGGTTCGCGGCGCTGGCCTCCCCGCCCGATCCGCCGGGCGTGCTGCGTGCCGCGTACTCGGTGCCGTCCGCTCTGGTCGGGCCCGAGACGACGTTCACGCTCGCGCTCGACGGCGGCGCGACCATCGTCCTCCCCGCGCCCACCGCAGGCGCCGCGCGGCGCCCGGCGGCCGCCGAACATGCCGATCCCCTCCAAGCCGAGAACGCCGCCCTGTCCGCCAGGGTCGCCGAGCTCGAGATCTGGAGCGGTGAGCTCGAGCGCCGCCTCACCGACACCACCGACCAGCTGGCCGACGCCCGCGCGCGCCTGGCCGACGCGGAGCTCGAGGCGCTCAGCACCCGCGCCGAGACGCAGGCCCTCCAGCAGGCCGCCCGGGAGCTGGCGCAGGCCCGCTCACGAGGTTGAGGCTCTCGGAATTTCGCTGCATCGTGCGGCATTCGCCCGAGCCGAATGGGCTGCGCTGCGGAGTAAAATAAGGGACAGACCGCTGCCACACCGCCACCTCGCGGGCGGCTCTCGTTCCGTCCGAGCCGTCCGCCAGCATTCCCTCCCCGCTCGGCCGCCACGGAGCCGAGACAGGATCAGCCGAGGCAGGCGGAAGAGAGGAGCAGCACTTTGATGTCGAACGCACCGCAAACGCAAATGAGCTCTGATTCCCAGGCGGTGGACGGACTCTCGGTTCGGCGCTATTTCACGAACCCTGGGACGCACCCCTTCGACGCCGTCGAGTGGGAGCGGCGCGATGCGCGGATCGGGCACGGCGACAAGGTGTCGTTCGAACAGCGCGACGTCGAGTTTCCCAAGGCGTGGTCGCAGAACGCGACGAACATCGTCGCCCAGAAGTACTTCCGCGGGCAGCTGGGCTCGCCCGCGCGTGAACATTCGGTCAGGCAGATGATCGGCCGCGTGGCCGGGACGATCGCCAGCTGGGGCCGCGAGCGCGGATACTTCGCCACGGACGAGGACGCGGCCGCGTTCGAGGCCGAGCTGACCCACATCCTCCTGCACCAACTGGCGGCCTTCAACTCGCCGGTGTGGTTCAACGTCGGCTTCGAGGAGAGCCCACAGTGCTCGGCGTGCTTCATCCTCTCCGTCCAGGACGACATGGATTCGATCCTGGGCTGGAACACCAAGGAGGGCAAGATCTTCCGCGGGGGCTCCGGCTCGGGCATCAACCTGTCGCGGATCCGTGGCTCGATGGAACCGCTGTCCAAGGGCGGCACCGCCTCGGGCCCGGTGAGCTTCATGCGCGGCGCCGACGCATGGGCCGGCACCATCAAGTCCGGCGGCAAGACGCGCCGCGCCGCCAAGATGGTGGTGCTCGACGTCGACCACCCCGACATCCGCGACTTCATCTGGTGCAAGGCCAAGGAGGAGGAGAAGGCCGCCGCGCTGCGTGACGCCGGCTTCGACATGTCGATCGACGGCGAGGGGTTCTTCTCCATCCAGTACCAGAACGCGAACAACTCGGTGAGGGTCTCAGACGAGTTCATGCGTGCGGTCGAGAAGGACGAGGACTGGCATCTCACCGCCCGGGTCACCGGCGAGCCGGTCGGCGAGCCCATCCCGGCGCGCCAGCTGATGAAGGAGATCTCCGAAGCGGCGTGGCGCTGCGCCGATCCCGGGGTGCAGTACGACTCCACGATCAATCACTGGCACACCTGCCCGGCGTCCGGCCGCATCAACGCGTCCAACCCGTGCAGCGAGTACATGCACGTCGACGACTCCGCGTGCAACCTGGCGTCGCTGAACCTCATGAAGTTCCGGCGCAGCGACGGCACGTTCGACGTCGAGTCCTTCGAGCACGCCGTGGACATCATCTTCCTCGCGCAGGAGATCATCGTCTCGCCCTCGAGCTACCCCACCGAGGAGATCGGCGCCAACGCGCGCGCGTTCCGTCAGCTGGGGCTGGGCTATGCCAACCTGGGCGCCTACCTGATGGCCGACGGCGTCCCCTATGACTCGGATGCCGGCCGGGGCACCGCCGCCGCCATCACCGCGCTGATGACGGGGCGGGCGTATCTGGGCTCGGCCCGGGTCGCGGCGGCGCTGGGGCCGTATGAGCGCTATCCCGAGAACCACGACGCCCACAACGCGGTGATGCGCATGCACCGCGACGCCTCCTATGCGATCGCAGTGGAGGATTGCCTGGACGGCGGGCTGCTCACCGCCGCGCGCGGCACCTGGGATCAGGCGGTGGACGCCGGCGAGCAGCACGGATACCGCAACGCGCAGGCGACCGTGCTCGCCCCCACCGGCACGATCAGCTTCCTGATGGACTGCGACACCACCGGCGTCGAGCCGGACTTCTCGCTGGTCAAGTTCAAGGAACTGGTGGGCGGCGGCCAGATGACGATCGTCAACAAGACGGTGCCGCTGGCGCTGCAGACGCTGGGCTACTCCGACGAGCACATCGAGCAGATCGTCGCCTACGTCAACGAGCACGGGACGATCATCGGCGCGCCCGGCCTGGACACGGAGGACCTGCCTGTGTTCGATGTGGCGGTGGGCGAGCGGGCGATCTCGCACCTGGGCCACATCAAGATGATGGGCGCGGTGCAGCCGTTCATCAGCGGCGCGATCTCCAAGACGGTGAACATGCCGCAGACGGCGACGGTCGAGGACATCGCCGACGCCTACCTGCAGGCCTGGCGCCTGGGCGTCAAGGCGCTGGCGATCTATCGCGACGGCTCCAAGACCGCTCAGGCGCTGCGCACCGACGCGCAGAAGGGCCAGGTGGCTGATGTCGACCTCCAGGCCGAGATCGACAAGGCGGTGACCGAGGCGCTGGCCAAGGTCGGCCCCAAGCGGCGCAAGATGCCCCGCGAGCGCCAGTCGATCACGCACAAGTTCTCGATTGGCGGCCATGAGGGCTACATCACCGCCGGGATGTATGAGGACGGGACGGTCGGGGAGATCTTCCTGACCGACATCGGCAAGGAGGGCTCGACCCTGCGCGGGATGATGAACTCGTTCGCCACGGCGATCTCGCTCGCGCTGCAGTACGGGGTGCCGCTCGAGACGCTCGTGCGCAAGTTCTGCTACATGCGCTTCGAGCCCGAGGGCATGACCTCCAACCCGGAGATCCCGTTCTCCAAGTCGATGCCGGACTACATCATGCGCTGGCTGGCCTCGCGCTTCCTGGACACCGACCTCCAGGAGGAGCTCGGCATCCTCACCAAGGCGGTGCGCGCGCGCCAGGCGGCCCAGGATGCGGCCAGCTCCCAGCTGGGTGACACCGCCGGACCCGCGGCCGCCTCCGGCCCGGCGCAGCCGGCGGCCTCAGCGCTGACCGACGATCCCCCGGTCCTGCCCGCGGTGCGCCGCGGCTTGGACCTCGGACCGGCCTGCCAGCAGTGCGGCGGAATGATGCAGCGGACCGGCAGTTGCTACACGTGCGGAAGCTGCGGGTTCAATACCGGCTGCGGTTGACGACGGTGGCCACTGTCCGCCGTCACCTGTAACCGGGTGATGGCACAGGGTGGCCGTGCCCATGCCACGACGTATGCCAAGGGCTCCCCACAGGGAGCCCTTGATGTATGTGGACAATTCGGCGCGGCGGCCCAGCGCCACCAGTCTGAGCGTCCCGCTGCACGTCGACGGAGACGCAGAGCATGCTCAAAGTCCGTTGAGTATCGCGGCCGCGACGGTTAGGATCTGCTCCTGTCTGCGGCCATGGCGCCGGTGGCCGACACCGGGGCCGACAGTCGATACGGGGAGGTGACGGTGCGGCGGTGTATCGGGATCAGCCTCGCGGTGGCTGCCAGCGCCGCCCTGCTGAGCGGTGTCAGGGTGGGAGCAGCCGTCGCGCCGGCCGCCGCGGCTGGGATCCGCGCACGTTCCCCCGACGCGCTCGTCGCGAGGCTGGCGGTGCTGCGACGCCCGCAGACACCGGCAGACATGCTCCCTTCAGGGACGCGGCTGCCGCCTCCCGGGGGTACGATCCTCCCGGCCCTGACTCGCCTGGTCGCGACGCTCCCCGGTGACCTGAAGGCGTACCTCGTCGTGACCACGCCCACCGGCGGCGCCCTGCCGCTGTGGAGCCCGCGCCTGGGCGACCAGATCAGCGTGGTTGCGAAGGGTCCGCACGCGACAGGCTTCGAGACGCCCTATCCCGCCGTCGACCTCAATGACCCGCTCAACGTGGGCAGGGTCGGCAACGGCGCGCCGCGCACCCCGCTGGCGGACGCACACAACATCGCCATCCTCCCCGACGGGGTCAGCCGCGTGCGCTGGCGCTTTGCCAAGCTGTCGGGCGGCCGCGATGCGGTGCAGACGGCCACAGTCACCAACAACGTCGCCGTCGCCCCCTCGCTGCGCAACGCGGTCCTCCCCGACGGTGCGACCTGGTACGCGCCCGACGGCACCGCCGTCCCCACCAGCGACACGGCGCTCGTGCGCGCGGTGGCCGCCATGCGGGCCGCCCTCAAAGCCCGCGCGGTCCGCGACGCCCAACGCCACTCCCGCCAGGCCGCTCCCTCACTGCTGGCGGCGTTCGCCGTGTTCTCGGTGACCAGCCGCCATCCGGTGCGCGAACCGGGCGGGATCACCGTCGCCCGGCCGCGTCTGGCAGACGTGCCGCTCCCCATCCTCGACGTGCTCTCGCACATGCCCGGGCAACTCGACGCTCATCAGATGCGCGCGATCGCCACCCGCGCGGGCGACCAGATGTGGCTCATCCCCGGCGCCCGCGGCCTGTGCCTCGCCGTCATGGACAAGCCCGTGGCCGCGTCGCCCCTGAGCGGTGGCGGCGCCGGTGCGGTATGCGCTACCAACCTGACCCAGGTCGAGGCTCAGGGCATCGGGCTGGGAGAAGGCAGGCCGGGCGCGTCCGTCAGCTTTGGGATCCTGCCCCGGTCCAAGCCGACGATCACCGTCACGATCGGGGGACACCGACGCGTCATCCGGCCTCCTTTCGGCGTCTACGTCCTGCGCCACGGCCCGCCCCACCCCCGAACGGGAACGGTGATCGTGAGCCTCTCCCGCGATGGGTAGCGGCCTGACCCTGACTGCCGGCGGTTGATTGCGGACGGTCGCGGGCACCTGGCGGCCAGCGGCGCCGTGAGCGTCTCGCGCCTGATTCGCGTCGAGGACGCGTCGGTGCTGGCGGATCTCTACCGCACCGGCCGGGACTTCCTGGCGCCCTGGATGCCGGTGCGGGCAGGCAGCTATCTGACGGCCGAGGGCCAGCGACGCTCGATCGAGGAGGCTCTGACCCTGCACGGCCAGGGAACGCTGGTCCCGTACGTGATCCTCGACGGCGGGGAGGTGGTGGGCCGCGTGACCCTCAGCAGCCTCACGCGGGCCTCGTTTCAGTCCTGCAACCTGGGCTACTGGGTGAGCGAGACCCACAACGGCCAGGGGCTGGCCACCGCGGCGGTGGGCGCGATGATGCGGCTGGCCTTCGGTGAGCTGGGCGTGCACCGCATCGAGGCCGGCGCGCTGCCGGACAACCTTCGGTCCCAAGCGGTGCTCGAGCGCAACGGGTTCGTGCGCTTCGGCCTCGCTCAGTCCTACCTGCACGTCGCCGGAGCATGGCGTGATCACCTGCTCTACCAGGCGCTCGCGGAGCCCGCACCGGCACCCGCATGCGCGCGGGCCGCGACCGCGGGCGGGCGGACGACGCCCGCCGGCGCCGGTGCGACGCCGCCGGCAGCGGTGGTCGACGCCTTCTATGCGACGCAGCGGCGCCTCTACGCCGGCGAGGCCGTGGAGGAGGAGCTGGCCCGGTTTCTCGCCACCGACGTGATCTGGCACGTGCCCGGCCGCAACGCGATCGCCGGCCACTACCGCGGCCGTGCCGAGGTCCTGACCTACTTCCGCCGCCGGCGCGACCTGGCCCGGCGAAGCTTCGTGGTCACGCCGCGCGGCACGCTCGGCGACGGGAGCCGGGTGGTACACCTCGCCGACGGGGAGGCCGTGCTGGGTGACCAGAGGCGCCGCTGGAGGACCGTGGGGATCTTCGAGCTCGCCGAAGGGCGCATCGCCGAGTGCTGGCTGGTCCCGTTCGACCAGCACGCCTTCGACGAGATCTGGGCCGAAAGCTCCTAATCCGTGAAGACCCACCCCGCCGATCCTGCGCAGTTTCGTCACAGCAGGCGCCGGGCGCCGGGGGGCGCACCCAGGCGCGCTAATAGTGGCTGCGGGGCCCCAGACCCGCAGGCCAACCCTCATGTTCCGACTCCTCAGCCTCCTGCTGGCCGCCTTGGCGTGCCAGCTGGCCATCACGACCGTCGCCGGCGCCGAGGTGCATCTGTCCTCGACGCGGTACACGGTCGCCGAGACCGACCAGCAAGCGACGATCACGGTCCAGCGAACCGGCTCTCTGCGCGGCGACGAGTACGTGCGCTACGGCACCCACCGTGCCAACGCGGTGGCCGGCATCGACTATGAGAATGCCGGCGCGACGCTGCACTTCGCCTCCGGCCAGGCGCAGGCCACCTTCACCGTCCCCATCGTCACCCGCAACTGGCGCGGACCGTCCGTCCACGCCGCCGTCTACCTGTACGGCTCGTGGCCCGAGAAGCTCGGTCCCCACGACGCCCGGCTGGTCATCGAGCACAACGCGGCGCTGGATCTGCGCGACCCGACCGACCCGTTGGAGCTTTCCGGGGTGCCCAACGCCACCGGCAATCCGCTCGCCGGCGCCACCTTCTACGCAGACCCTCACCACTCCCCTGCGGCGGTGGCCGCGAGCCGGCTGCACCGCAGACATCCCCGGGAGGCGGGGATGATCCAGGCCATCGCCGACCAGCCCTTCACCGACCGGTTCGGCGCCTGGAACGGACGCAGCCCCGCTGGTGCCGTCTTTCAGTTCCTGCGCAATGCCGACGTGCAGGCGCCGGAGGCGATCCCGACCGTGGCCACCTACTGGATCGTCAACGGCCAGTGCGCGCGCGGTGGCACCGTGGATTCGGCCGCGCGCGTCGCCGCGTACGAGCGCTTCATCGACGGCCTGTCTCAGGGCATCGGCAACTTCCGCGCCGTCCTGTTTCTCGAAATGGACTCGTTGATCACCACGCCCTGTCTGCACGGGCACGCGCTCGCCGTCCGCATGCAGGAGCTCCACTACGCCATCACCACCCTGGAGCAGAACCCCCATCTCCTTGTCTACGTCGACGCCGGCGCCGGGGACGCCCTCTCCTACAGGACCGCTGCGCGGCTGCTGACGCGCGAGGGGGTCCACCAGGCCCAGGGATTCTTCCTCAACTCCACCCACTTCGACTGGACCACCTCGGAGATCGCCTACGGGCAGAAGCTCTCCCGGGCGCTGGGCGGCGTGCACTTCGTGGTCTCGACCTCCGACAACGGGCAGGGGCCGCTGCGCCCCCGCGACCGCGTGCGCCACGGCAACGAGATCCTCTGCAACCCGGCCGGCCGCGGGCTGGGACCGCGGCCGACCACGAGCCCCGGCTATGCCCTCACCGACGCGTTCGCCTGGATCGCGCTGCCGGGCAAGTCCGGCGGGGCCTGCGGTCCCGGGGTCAAGGCCCCGCCCACCGGGGATTTCTGGCCCGCCTACGCGGCCGGCCTGGTCCGCCACGCCAACTACGGCATCACCGGACCTGACAAGGGCCGGCTCACCCGCGCCCGGTAGCGCCACCGGCTCCCCCCGGCGACCACCGGCCGCCACCGGCCCCTCCCGGCGCCCGAAGCGATCGGGACGCGACGCCGACTCTCAGATCCAGCCCATGTCGCTGGCGTGCAGGACCGCCTGAGCGCGGTCGGCGACCTCGAGCTTGGCGTAGACGCTGTGCAGGTGCGTGCGCACCGTGCTGGTGGCGACGCCCAGATCCTCGGCGATGTCCTTGTAGACCTTGCCCGCCGCGAGTTGGCGCAGAGCGGCGGTCTCTCGATCAGACAGCGGCGAGGGCATCGAGCGCCGCCGCGCGCCGCCGGCTTGGGGCAGGTCGAAGAGGACGTCGCGCAGGGCGGGCCCGCGGACACCGAGGACGGCGGCGAGCCGGAGCATGATGCGGCGATCCACCGCGTCGCCGACGGCGCAGTGGGCGACGATGTCGGCCAGGCGCAGCAAGCTGGTCAGGCTCATCTCGGAGTCTGAGCGGTGATGTCCGCCGATGGCGGCGACGAGCCGCTCGGGAAACCCCCAGCGCTCGGCCAGGACGGAGCCGAGGCAGGCGTGGTCCAGGGTCGCCATCCGCCGCTCGTCGCGGATCCGCTGTTCCGGAGTGGTGCTGCGGGACTCCGCACACCAGTTGGCATCCCCGACCGCGAGGGCAAAGACCAGCTTGCCGACGTCATGTACCAGTGCGGCGCATACGAGATCGTCTCGGTCCTCGAACTGCACCTCCTCGGCCAGCCGGTCCGCAGCCAGCGCCACCGTCTGGCCGTGAAGGCGCAGATCCTGAATGAGCGCCTCCTGGCGGGTGCGCCACGGAAACGCAGCGCGGGGGACCTCGTCGATCGCCGCGCGCACCTCCTCGACGCTGAGCTTGGAGACCGCTTGGGGGATGTTGGCGATGCCGCGGCGGGTGGAGACACGCCGCGCCCGCCGCAACACCGCCACGGTCAGGCCGACGTCGCTCTCGATCGCGGCGATGAGGGCGGCCACCCGGGGCCGGCCCGCCTCCAGCGCGGCCAGGGCGTGATCGCAGGCCGGCACGAACGCCGGCAGCTCATGGACGTGGCGCATGACCCGGCCGATCCCTCGGGTCAGGCCCCGGGGTACATCCACCGCGACCGCGGCGGGCGGGTCATCGACGATCCGGTTGGCCCGGGTGTACTGGGCCGCCTCGAGCATGCTGGGTTTCATTCCTTCCGCTTCGGACGCATTCGCGACGATCACGCGAGATTTGATCAACGCCTGCCCTGGCTACCCAATTCACCGATAAGTTGGCTCGGTGCAACCAAGGTGGTCGCTAATGCACACGTTGCCGCGGGACTCTCACGCCAATTGCGCATCTGAGGGGCTCTCATGAAAATCTGCACGACCCCGCCCGCCGCGCCAGGATCCGCCACCATGCCCGCGTGAGCACCGAGCTGTTCGATCTCAGCGGCCGCACCGCCCTCATCACCGGCTCCTCGCGGGGGATCGGGCTCACCATCGCCCGCGGCCTGGGTCGGGCGGGCGCGCACGTCGTACTCAACGGTCGTGACGCCGTCCGCCTCGACGCCACCGCGCAGGCGCTCGTCGCCGACGGCCTGACGGTCGATGCCGTGCCCTTCGACGTCACCGACGAAGCCGCGGTCAGTGCGGCGGTCGAGGGCATCGAGACCGCGATCGCCCCCATCGACATCCTGGTCAACAACGCGGGGATGCAGCTGCGCCGGCCGCTGCAGGACTTCCCGACCGCGGACTGGGGACGGCTGATGGAGACCAACGTGACCAGCGCCTTCCTGGTCGGCCGTGCCGTCGCGCGACGGATGCTCCCCCGCGGCGCCGGGAAGATCATCAACGTGTGCTCGGTGCAGAGCGAGCTCGCCCGCGCCACGATCGCGCCCTACGCCGCTACCAAGGGCGCGCTCAAGCAACTCACCCGCGGCATGTGCGCGGACTGGGCGCCGCATGGGATCTGCGTCAACGCCATCGGCCCCGGCTACTTCGCCACCGAGCTCAACACCGCGCTCCAGTCCGATCCCGACTTCGACGCCTGGCTGCGGCGCCGGACGCCGGCCGGGCGATGGGGGGAGCTCCAGGAGCTGGCCGGAGTGGCCGTCTTCCTGGCCGCGCCCGCGTCGGACTTCGTCCACGGCCAGATCATCTACGTGGACGGCGGGATCACCGCCGTCGTGTAACTCGCCCCGCGGGCCAAAGCCCACGCGTCTTCAGGGTTGAATCCGGCTGGTCGGCGTCAGCGCTTGGCCGCGGTGCGCGAGCGCGCGCCGCCGTCCCTGGGGGCGGGCGCCTGAGCCCCGGCGCTCTCGAACAGCATCATCACCAGGCCGGTTTCCAGCTCGGCCTCGGCGTGATCGGGGGTCGCCTCGAGACGCTCGGCGCTCTCGCGCTCGATCTCCTTGACCCGCTCGAGCAGGCCGTTGAGCTCGCCTGCGAGCTGAGCAAACCCCTCCTCGTCGAGGAGCATCTCGCGTCGGGCCACCACGGCGTTGCTGCGATCAAAGCCGCCCCCGGCGGCGGCCGCACCGATGACGCGGCCGGCCTGGTCCAGCGTGGCGCTGATCATGCCGCTCTTGACGACATCGGGCACCTGGGCCCAGGCCTGGTCGGTCACGCTGATGCGGCCCACGGCACGGTAGTAGTGCTCCACTGCCCCGCGGCGCGGCTTGGTGCTGGTCAGCTCGATGAGCCCCACCCGCGCCAGGAAGCGCACGTGGTAGCTCACGTTGCCGAGGGGGGCCTCGATCTCCTCGGCGATCTCACTGGGGCTGGCGACCCGCGTCTCCAGCACCCGGAGAATGTGGATCCGCAACGGGTGCGCAAGCCCCTTGACAAGGCGCGGATCGTCGATCTCGGTTATCTGCATCATGCGTTTGAGCACCGCAAAGCCTTTGCGGATCCCTTCTGCCTCACGGCACAGGCAGGTTTTTCACATCATCCGTCTGTGGCGCCGGTGACGAGTCGGCCCGACGAATTCAGTGCGAGCGCCTATCTTAGTCAGCAAACGGACAGCGTGTGCAAAACCGTCTGTGATCGGTTCGTGGCACTCGCGCAACGCCCTTGCCGAGGGGGCATGGCTCGGCTTCCAGAGTGATCCTGTTCCTCCACCATCGCTACCGCACGACCGGAGGCGAGGAGCGGGCGGTGGACGATCTCCTTTGGCTCGTGCGCACCCATCTGGGCGAGGACGCCGAGTTGCTGCAGCGTGACTCCCGGGCCGTAGGACGCGGCCGCGCCGCGGCGGGCGTCCTGCGGGGCGGCCTCGACCCCGGCGATGTGGCCCGGGCGGTGCGCCGCACCAACGCCCGGATCGTGCACGCGCACAACCTCCACCCCACCTTCGGCTGGCGCGCGCTGGCGGCCGCCCGCGCGGCCGGCGCACGGGTGGTGCTCCACCTACACCAGTACCGGCTCGTCTGCGCGATCGGCATCTGCTTCCGCGACGGTGAGGAGTGCACGCGATGCCACGGGCGCAACACCCTGCCGGGGGTGCGGCTCAACTGCCGGGGCTCGGTCCCAGAGGCGCTCGCCTACGGCGCGGGCCTGGCGCTGTGGCAGCGGCGTCTGGCCGCGCAGGTGGACGCCTTCGTCGTACCCAGCCGGTTTGCGCAGGGCCGGCTCTCAGAGCTGGGAGCGCCGGTGCCGACGAGCTTCGTGGTCCCGCATCCGGCGCGCGCGCTGGCCGAGGTACCCGTCGCCGTCCCCGGCGGCTATGCGCTGATCACGTCACGGCTCGTGCCGGAGAAGGGCATCGACGTGGCCATCGAGGCGTGTCGGGCCGCCGGCATCGCGCTCGTCATCGCGGGCGAGGGACCGGAGCGCGGCCGCTTGGAACACGCCCAGCAGGCGGCGGGCCGCGCCGGTCCCGAGGTGCGCTTCGTCGGTCACGTGGCGGCGGCCGAGCTTCCCCGGCTGCGGCGCGGCGCCGCGCTGGCGCTCGTACCCTCGCGCGTTGCCGAGACGCTGCCCATGGCGGCCGCCGAGGCCCTCGCGGCCGGGTTACCGGTCGCCGCCTCCCGGGTGGGCGGGGTGCCCGAGCTCGTGCCGGAGGATTGGCTGACCCCTCCGGGCGACGCCGACCGGCTGGCCGCCACTATCACCCGGATCGTCGGCGACCCGTCCGCCGGCGCTCGCGCGCTTGAGCGCGCGCGCAGCGTCACGGCTCCCGAGCGGGTTGCACCGGCCCTGGCGGCCGTGTACGAGCGCGCGGCGGCTCAACGCTGAGGCGCTCGGCGCCGGCCCGCCCCACGCGCCCGCGGTAGGCGCCGCCGGGCCGCGATGAGCGGGTGGCCGTCACCAGCGCCGCCAGCACCAGCAGGACGCCGCCCAACTGCAGAGCGCTTGGATTCTCGCCGAAGATGAGGGCGGCGAGCGCCACAGAGCCGATCGGCTGCACCGTGAGCAGCACGGAGGTCATCGCCGCCGGGAGCCGCGGTAGCGACGCTCCGATGAGCAGCCAGCCCAGCACCTGCGAGCTCAACGCGAGGGTGATCAGCCAGCCCGCCCCCGGCCAGACGGGCACGAGGCGGGCATCGCCGATGACCAGCCCCGCGGCGACGCACAGCACCGCCGCGACACAGGTCGCGTCGCACAACGGTCCCGCGGGCCGACGCAGGTCCGCTCCACCGCGGCGCAGCATCAACAGAAAGCCGACGTAGGCCACGCCGGCCCCGATGCCGAACACGGTCCCGCGAGTCGGGTCGCGTCCGAACGCCCCGTGCTCCAGGACGCCGGAGATGAGCAGCACGCCGAGCAGCGACACCGGCAGCGCCAGCAGGACACGCCGCCCCGGCGGCTCTGCCAGCAGCGCCCACGCCACCAGCGGGAGCACCACGACCTGGATGTTGGCCAGGACCGTGGCCAGGCCGGCGCCGACGTCGCCGATCGAGTGGTGCCAGAGGATGAGGTCGGCGGAGAAGAAGATCCCGGCCAGGAGGCCGGCGCGACGCTCGCGCCAGGACCGCCCCCCGAAGCGCCGGTCCTCGACCCACGCGATCAGTCCGAGCACGGGGATGGCGTAAGCGCAGCGGAAGATGGCCGCGGTCGACGGCGACGCGTGGCTGAGACGGACGAGGATGCTGGAGAACGCGATCGTCACCGCTCCCAGCAGCGCATAGGTTCGCTCGTGCCCCGCGATCGCCAGCCGCCCGGGCACGCGTGGTCGTGGCAGGGAGCTCAGGCTCACGCCTCACGTCTAGCAGCTCACGCCCCTCACCACGTCCTGCCAATCGGTCAACGCTCCCACACGCACTTCGACAACCTGGAGCGCGCAGATCGAAGACACACGATCGAAGCTGACCTGGTGCTCGAGCTCACCAGGCCCGATCTCGACGCCACTCGCACGAGCTTTCTGGCCACCGCGCGCGCGGTCTAGGATCCACCCATGGACACACAGAGAGACATGAACCTCACAGACGAGCAGTGGCGCGAGCGCCTGACCCCCGAGCAGTTCGAGGTCCTGCGCCACGCGGCCACCGAGCGTCCCTTCACAGGCGAGTACGTCAACGTCAAGGACGACGGCACCTACCGATGCGCCGGCTGCGGCGCGGACCTGTTCTCCTCCGACACGAAGTTCGAGTCGGGCACCGGGTGGCCGAGCTTCTATGAGCCGGCGGTCGCCGAGAACGTCGAGCTGCACGAGGACCGCGCCCACGGCATGATCCGCACCGAGGTCAAGTGCCGCCGCTGCGGCGGGCACCTGGGCCACGTGTTCGGAGACGGCCCGCGGCCTACCGGGCAGCGCTACTGCATGAACTCCTGCGCGCTGCAGTTCGACCCGACCCGTTCCTAGGGTCAGCGGCGCTCCCCACCCTCGGTCTCCCCGGGTCTCAGCTCGTCGCCGCCCGCGCCCGTCTCGACGAGCCGCTCGCGCTCGCGGCGACGCCGGCGCAGGTGGAAGTAGATGTAGACGAGGAACAGGAGCAGCAGCCCGCCGAAGGCGTAGAGGCCGAAGGTCGAGATGACCTTGGCAGCTGCGCTGCCCAGGAAGTAGCCGACGAGCCCGTAGGTGATCCCCCAGGTGATCCCGCCCAGCGCGTTCCAGAAGAAGAACTGGCGGAATTGCATGTGGTTGATGCCGGCCAGCCAGGCGGCGGCGAATCGCACCAGCGCGATCCAGCGGGCGAAGAAGACCGCCTTGGGACCATGCTTGGCGAAGAAGCTGTCCCCGGCGGCGATGACCTCGCGGCGCTGCTCGTGAAACGGCCCCTTGGACTCGAGCACATCGCGGCCGAGCCGGCGCCCCAGGAGGTAGCCGAGGTTATCGCCGACGATGGCCGAGCAGATGCCGATCAGGATGACCAGCCCGATCTCGAGCTTGCCCTGACTGGCGAGCACCGCGGCGAGCACCAGCGCTGTCTCGCCCGGGGAGGGCACGCCCATGGACTCGAGCCCGATGATCGCCGGCAGCCCGTAGCCGAGGCTGCTCGTGACGCTGATGAGCGCGGCCAGGGTGAGGGGGTCAGCCACGTCGCCCCCGCCCCCTGATCGGCGTCACTCCACCGGCGGGCGTTGCAGCACCGCCAGCAGGGACAGCCCGAGCGGAAGCGTTCCGCCGCGGGCCAGCCAGCTCGCCTCCAGAGCCAGCGGGCGCTCGAGCACATCGTTGAGCCACGCCGGCCCCAGGTCCAGATCGTTGGTGTAGCCGTTGTGGGTGCCCAGACGCCGCTGGGCCAGGCGCACGGCGGCGGCCGGGGCCAGGAGCAGGCTATTGAACGAGCTGAGGCGCTGCACCTGCCAGCCTCCGGCGCGCGCCGCCCCCCGCAGCACGGACCGCGAGTACCGGCGGTAGTGATGGTTGGCCTCGTCGTGACGCGACCACAGCGCCTGATAGGCCGGCACGGTCACCAGGAGCCAGCCGCCCGGGCGGGCCACCCGCCACAGCTCGGCCAGCGCGGCCACGTCGTCGGGGACGTGCTCGATGACGTCCAGGCAGGTGATGAGATCGAACGTGGCGTCGTCCCAGGGCAGCTCCTCGAGCCGCCCCACGCGCACCTCCCCCAGCTGACGGTCGCGCGCCAGCGTGGCCGCGTCGGTGTTGAGCTCGATGCCGCTCACCGCCCCGTAGTCGACGAGCTCCTGGAGGGTGCGGCCCGATCCACAGCCGGCGTCGAGCACGCGCGCGCTCGCGGGTAGGGGGAGCCGATCGAGCTCGGCGCGGATGACGCGCCGGCGGCCTCGATACCACCAGTGGTGCTCGTCGACCTCGAGCGTGGCCTTCATCAGGGTCTCGTCCATGACTTCGTCGATGCTGCCAGATTCAGGCGACCGCCACAGGATCGTGCTCGGGCGCCGCGGCGCGGGGCAGGCGCAGCGTGAACGTCGCGCCTGGCCGGCCGGTGCGCTCGAGGTACAGGGCTCCGCCCATGCGCTCGGCCAGTTCGCGGCCGATGGCCAGGCCGAGCCCGAACCCCGCCTGGCCCGCGGTGTCACGGCCGCGATGGAAGCGCTCGAAGATGGCCTCCCGCTCGTCGTCGTGCACGCCGGGGCCCTCGTCGGACACGCTGATCGTGACCAGGTCCTCGCCCTTGAGCACGACGTGGACCGCGGAGCCCGGCGGGCTGGCCCGGACGGCGTTGTCGACCAGGATGCGCAGTATCTGGGCGATGCTGCCGGGGTCCCCAAGGGCCCACACCGCCCCACCGATGTCGTCGAGGCTCGAGCGGATGTCCCCGCGTTCGGTTCCCACCTCGAACTCGGCGAGCACGGCGCGGCTGAGCTCGCCCAGCTCCACGGGCTCGGAGCGCAGCTCGACCTGGGCGTCGATGCGTGACAGATCGAGCAGGTCGGACGCCAGGCGGCCGAGACGACGGGCCTGCGCGTGGGCGCGCTCCACCAGGGCCCGCGCGTCCTCGAGGTCGGGGCGATCGTCGCCCAGGTCATCGCGCAGCAGCTCGAGCATGCCGTCCAGGGAGGTGAGCGGCGTGCGCAGCTCATGCGACGCGGTGGCGACGAACGCGCGTCGCGCCTCCTCCTGCTGTTGGAGCCGCTGCTGCATGAGGGCCAGGGTGCGAGCCAGGTCCCCCACCTCGTCGTGGGCCCGGTCCACGGGCACCTCCACCGCCGGCCCTCCGTGGGCCAGCTCCAGCGCCGCCTCGCGCAGCCGGCTCAGCCGCCGCACCAGCCGTGCCGACAGCGGGATGCCGAGGATGAGCGTCAGCGCCAGCCCCGCCAGCGCGGCGTCGAGGAAGGCGCGCCGGACCACGCCCACCACGTCGGGGACGTCGCCGATCGACTTGCGCACGGCCAGGACATAGCGGTCGTGGTCCTTGGCGTTGACGAACGGGATCGCCGCGCGCGCGTACTCCTGGCCGTCCACGAACCCGAAGGTGTACTGCGGCCGGTTGGTGGCAAAGGCCGTGCGAACGTCGTTGAACGGATCGTCCTGGTCGGAGGGATCGTGGGTGGGAGCGAGGATGTCGGCGCCGCTGCCCGGCGCCTGCAGAACGTCGACGAAGCGGGCGTCGAGCCGGCCGGCGAGACCCTGCTGGGCCTTGAGCAGATCGCCGCGATCGACCGGGTCGGCCACGATCGTGCCGAGCGACAGCCTCCGCTCGAAGGTGCTCAGCGCGCCCTTGCGGCTCAGCTGTGTGCGCAGGGTCGTCTTCTCCGCGTTGCGCAGGCTCTGCTCGAGCGGACCCAGCAGGGCCAGCGCCGCCACGGCCAGGGTGGCCACAGCGGTGACGAGAACCACGCCGACGATCCGACCGCGCAGACCGAAGGCGCCATGCCCCGGTAGGCGCGACACGGCTCAAGGACCTCGGAGGCGGTAGCCCGCGCCGCGCACCGTGAGGATGTAACGCGGCTTCTCCGGCTCGGGCTCCAGCTTCTCGCGCAGGTGGCGGATGTGGACGTCGATCGCCCGCGGGTCGCGATAGGCGCTGTCCCCCCAGATGGCCCGCAGGAGCTCCTGCCGATTGAGCAGCCGGCCAGGGTCGGCCATGAGCGCGTCGAGCAACTCGAACTCGGAGAAGGTGAGCTTCACGGGCTGGCCGTCCATCGTGACCTCGCGCTGGGCGCGGTCCAGCCCGATCGACCCGACGACCAGGACCTCGTCGCCCATCGCGCGCGTCCCGGCGCGACGCAGGACGGCGCGGATGCGGCTGCGCAGCTCGGCAAGCCCAAACGGCTTGGTGACGTAGTCGTCGGCGCCCGCCTCCAGTCCCAGGACGGCGTCGGCCTCGGAGTCCAGCGCCGTGAGCATGATGATGGGGACGACGTTGCGCCGGCCGCGCAGCGTGCGGCAGACCTCGTAGCCGTCGGGGCCGGGACCCAGCGCCACGTCGAGCAACACGATGTCGAAGCTGTCGGTGCTGGCCCGGTCGATGGCCGCGCGCCCGTCGGACACGGCGAGCACGCGATGGCCCTCGCGGCTGAAGGACCGGGTGAGCATCTCGCGCAGATCGGACTCGTCGTCGACGACAAGGATGCTCAGGGAGGCGTCGGCGACGCGCGCCTGGCCTCCCGTCCGCACCGGGGCCGAGGTTTGACCGGAGTTATCGAAGGACATGTGTGTCGGTCGGATCGTACCGACCGCAACCCGGGACTTCGCGAGTCAGTCCCGCCCCGTGGGACCACCCTAAATAGCGGTCTGACGTTTCGGACTACCGGCGCGTGGTAGGAGAAATCGTTACGGAAGCGCGCCTCTAGTGAGGAACGGAGTGAATCGGGAGGCATTAGACAACGATGGAGGTGCCCACAGCGTGTCTCGCTGGGGATCTCGATCGCGCTGGGGGATGCGCTTGGCGGCCATCATGGCCGTCGCGGTGCTCTGCGGATGGTCGCTGATCGCCAACGCCCAGGCTGACGGCCCCGTCGCGGCCACCGGCGCCGCCTCCGCCGTGGCGCCCTCCACGGCGGCGCCCGCACCAGCCACCCCGGTCGCTTCAACGACGTCGACGGCCACCACCGCGGTCGCCTCAGCGGCGTCGACGGCCCGCAACGTCACGGCGCCAGCGGCGACGACGGCTGCGAAGACCACGGCGCCCGCGGCCTCGCCGGCGCCCGCCACCGCTCCGGCGGCCTCCTCCACGGCCACCAAGGCCACCGCCCCGGTCACCACCACCGCCGCCAAGGC
This sequence comes from Solirubrobacteraceae bacterium, assembly GCA_036497165.1. Lineage (GTDB taxonomy): Bacteria > Actinomycetota > Thermoleophilia > Solirubrobacterales > Solirubrobacteraceae > Palsa-465. Next base: position 166 of record DASXJW010000178.1, on the reverse strand, counting down.
CGCCGCGCCGACCGCCACCTCCGCCGCGACAACCACTACTCCCGCCGCCGCCACCACCGCCGCGAAGACCACCGCCCCGGTCGCCACCACCGCCGCGCAGACCACCGCCCCGGTCGCCACCACCGCCGCGAAGACCACCGCCCCGGTCGCCACCACCGCCGCGAAG
>DASXJW010000177.1:0-8735 GCA_036497165.1 Solirubrobacteraceae bacterium | reverse complement strand
CGCACCGCCGCGCCTAGGCCGCGTGGCGGCGCGCGCGCACCGCGTCGGCCAGACCGTCGAGCACCGCGACGGTGGTGTCCCAACCGATGCAGCCGTCGGTGATCGACTGGCCGTAGACGAGCTGTGCGTGCTCGCTCAGGTCCTGGCGCCCGGCGACCAGGAAAGACTCGAGCATCACCCCCACGATCGTGCCGTGACCGGCCGCGATCTGTCCGGCCACCGCCGCGGCCACCTCGGGCTGGCGCTCGGGCTGCTTGCCGCTGTTGTCGTGGCTGAGGTCGATCATGAGCCGCTCGGGCAGCCCACCGGCGCGCAGGAGCTCGACCGCGCGGGCCACGGCGGCAGCGTCGTAGTTGGGGGCGCCCTTGCCGCCACGCAGGATGACGTGGCAGTCGCGGTTGCCGCTGGTGTGGAGGATGGCGGAGCCGCCGTTGACATCGATCCCGGCGAACGCGTGGGACACGGCGGCCGCCCGCACGGCGTCGACCGCGACCTGGACATTGCCGTCGGTCCGGTTCTTGAACCCGATCGGCATGGACAGGCCGGAGCCGAGCTGGCGGTGGATCTGGCTCTCCACCGTGCGCGCCCCGATCGCGCCCCAGCACACCGCGTCGGAGATGTACTGGGGAGTGATGGGGTCCAGGAACTCGCACCCCACCGGCAGTCCCAGCCCCAGCACCTCCAGGAGCAGCCGGCGGGCCACCCGCAGGCCGGTGTTGACATCGCCGGAACCGTCGAGGTGGGGGTCGTTGATCAGTCCCTTCCACCCGATCGTGGTGCGCGGTTTCTCGAAGTAGACGCGCATGGCCAGGCACAGCTCACCGGCCAGCCGCTCCACCTCGGCGCTCAGCCGCCGGGCGTATTCGCGGGAGGCATCGACGTCGTGCACGCTGCAGGGACCGACCACCACCAGCAGGCGGTCGTCGCGGCCGTCGAGGATCGCCTGCACCTCCGAGCGCCCGCGGATCAGCATGTCCACGTGCTCATCGGTGAGCGGCAGCTCCTCGATCAGCTCCCGCGGCGCCGCCAGCGGGACCAGACGCTCGATCCGGCGATCGCGGACCGAGTCCGAGCGCTCGGTGCCGGTGAAGGTCACGTGACCGAGACGCGCCCGCTCGCCACCGGTTCCTCCCACAGCGCCTTGCCGGCCACGGCGGCGGCGGCGCATACCCGGTCCAGGTACTGGGGGAACTCGTCGGCCACGAGTTGCTGCGCCGCGTCGCAGATCGCCTGGTCGGGGTCGGGATGAACCTCCACGATGAGCCCGTCCGCGCCCGCGGCCGCGGCCGCCAGCGACATGGGCGCCACCAGGTCACGCCGCCCCGCGGCGTGGCTGGGGTCGACGATCACGGGGAGGTGCGTCATCTCCTTGAGCACCGGGATCGCCATCAGGTCGAGCGTGAAGCGGTAGGCCGTCTCGAAGGTGCGGATGCCGCGCTCGCACAGCATCACGGATTCGTTGCCCTCCTTCAGCACATACTCGGCGGCCATGAGCAGCTCCTCGAGCGTGCTGGAAAGCCCGCGCTTGATCAGCGTGGGGCGGCCGGAACGGCCGATCTCGGACAGCAGCGTGTAGTTCTGCATGTTGCGAGCGCCGACCTGCACGACGTCGGCGACCTCGAGGACGGGCTCCAGGTCACGCGCGTCCATGACCTCGGTGACGATGGGTAGGCCGGTCTGGGCCTTGGCCTCGGCCAGCAGACGCAGTCCCTCCTGGCCCAGCCCCTGAAAGGCGTAGGGCGAGGTGCGCGGCTTGTAGGCCCCGCCGCGGAACATGGTGGCGCCGGCCGCGGCCACGGTGTGAGCGGTCTGCAGCGTCTGCTCGCGCGACTCGATGGTGCAGGGGCCGGCGATCATCGCGAAATGGTCGCCGCCCACCCTGCGCCCGGCGATGTCCAGCACGGTGCGGGCGCCGTGCGTGATCTGGCTGGAGGCCAGCTTGTAGGGCTTTGAGATCGGGACCATGTGGTCGACCCCCGGCGTGCCCTCGAGGGCCAGGCGGGCGACGTGCTCGGCGTCGCCGATGGCCCCGATCACGGTCAGCTCCTCGCCGTAGATCACATGAGCGCGCGCGCCCACGGCGCCCACTCGCTCGACGACGGCCTGCACCTGCGCCTCGGTGGCCGCCGGTTTCATCACGATCATCATCTGCCTGTTCGTCCTTTCAACGCCCTGGAGAATTTAGAGAAAGCGAGACCCGGGCCTCGTTGCGGACGCGTGTCCGCGGTGTGAGAGGGCGCCCGGCCTCCGGGTTCTCCGCGCGGTGAGCGCGGATGCGGGGCTGTGGCCGAGCGCCTAGCTAAATCGCCAGGCGTAGTAGCGAGCGTAGAAGGACCAGCCGAGACCGGACAGGCTGCTGCGGGTCGTGGAGGCGTGGTCGCTCATGCGCTTGCTGCGGGTTCTAGCAGCTTGGTCCGCGGGTTGGCAAGCTTTCGCTTCGTGCGTTGGGGCACGACTCAACGGACGCCTATCCGAAGTCAGAATCGGCCTTCAGCGCGTCGCAGCGCGCCTTGACCGGCGCCGGCAGGTTGTAGAGCCGCACCTGCCACCCGTTGTCGTGGGGCTTGAAGAGCACGATCGGGTCGCCGCGGCCGATGGACTTGCCGGGCCTGTAGCCCACGTTGCCCACGTTGAGGCCCACGTACCAGGCGACGGTGCTCTGAAAGCCGACGAGGGACACGGGCTGGCCGCAGGCCTTGACCGCCTCCGGGCCGCCGTCCGTGTCGATCACCTTGTGCAGGCGATCGATCTGCTTGGCGGAGTGGCGCGCGTCGCTGATCTGGTGGCGCACCAGGCGCACACGGCTGCGCGCCGTCGGCGCGAGGGCGATGATCAGAGCGAACGCGGCCACCGGGCCGATCCAGCGCAGGATCCGGACGGTGCGGGTGTCCGACAGCAACCACCCTATGCCGCTGCCGGCGACGGCCACCATGACCGCGGCCGGCTCGATCATGTAGCGGCTGACCGCCGACCAGCCGTGGTAGGCGAAGGCGATCTCGATGAGCAGCCACGCGGCCGCGGCGGCCACCACGAGCAGCGTCGTGCGATCCCGGCGCAGGACGGCGAGGACCACGCCCGCGAGCATGGCCAGCTGCATGGGCAGCTCGTAGAGGCTGCGGAAGCGGTTGATCACGCCGACGACCTTGTTGCCGTGGATGACGGTCTGCTGGTTCAGCGCCAGGTCGCCCGAGATGAACCAGCTATGGGAGGTGACCGCCGGGACCGAGAACCAGAAGGCGGGAATGAACAGCAGGCCCCCCACCACCAGCACGCGCGCCGACAGCGCGGGGACGCGCCAGAGCACCCACACGCCGTAGAGGCCCGCGAAGAGCCACGCCTCGGGCCGCCCCAGGGACGCGAGGACGAGCATCGTGAAGGCCAGGCGCGGGCGCCCCGAGAGGTGGCAGTCGATCGCGGCCAGGCACAGGGCGACGATCAGGGGATCGGAGTTGGCGATCAGGACCAGGTGCGAGTAGGTGTTGATGCCGAGCACTGCGATCCCCGCGAAGGCGCCGGCCACATAGGGCGCATAGCGGCGCCCGACCCGGTCCCCGCCCACCCCGGTGAGGCGGAAGGCCACCCGCGCCGCGAACACCGAGCCGGCCACCGCCCCAGCCACGGCGGTGATCATCCACAGCCACATCTGGCTGCGGCCCGCCACCGCGTAGGGCACGGTGAACAGGAACGGCAGCGGCTTCCAGGAGGGCGCGCCGTCGGTGTTGAGGTTCCAGTGCAGAACCTGGCGGCCCCACACCATGAAGCCGAAGCCGTCGTAGGACGGTCGCATGTCCGAGAGGATCACGAACAGCGTCGAGAGCCCCAGCACCCCGAGCACCACCCAGGGCCACCACCGCCGCCACAGCGGGCGCTCGGGGCGCTCGGGGCGGGATGCCCTGCCGACAGGGCGCGGCTCTGTCAGCGAGAGCGAGCCGGTCACGTACCGGCCGCGGACGGGTGCATGAGGAGGTCTCCCAGTGCGCCCAGGAACCGGCCGTTCTCGGCGTCGGTGCCGACCGTCACCCGCAGCGATCCCTCGCGCCCCAGCGCGGCCCCGGCTCGGACCAGCACGCCCCGCGCGGCCAGTCCGGAGATGACATCCGCCTCGACGACATCCTGCGGAAGGTGAGTCCAGACGAAGTTGGCATCGGCCTCGGCCACCCAGAGCCCCAGCCCGCGCAGTCCCTCCGTCAGGTCCAGGCGGGCGGCCACGGTGTGGGTGACGCGGCGCTCGACCTCGTCCTGGTGGCGCAGGGCCTCGACGGCGGCCGCCTGCGCGGCCGTGTTGAGGTAGAACGGCTGGCGCACCTGGTCCACGGCGGCGCGCAGGTCCTCGGACCCGCACAGCCCGTAGCCGACGCGCAGGCCGGCCAGGCCGTAGGCCTTGGAGAAGGTCCGCAGCAGCACGAGGTTGGGGAAGCGGCGCAGCAGGTCCACCGACGCGTACGTGTCCCCCAGCGCCAGCGCGAACTCGCAGTAGGCCTCGTCGAGGATCACGCACACGTGGCGGGGCACGCGCTCCAGGAACGCCGTCACCGCATCGAGCGGCAGCGCGGTGGAGGTCGGGTTGTTGGGATTGCAGACGAGGACCAGGCGGGTGGCCACGGTGATCTCGGCCGCCATCGCGTCCAGGTCGTGGCGATCCTCGTCGTCGAGCGGCACCTCGATCGCCCGGGCACCGGAGGCCGCCGCCAGATGCGGGTAGACGCTGAACGCCGGCCAGGCATAGACGACCTCCGCGCCTGGTTCGAGCAGCGCCTCTCCGGCGGACAGCAGGATGTCGCATGAGCCGTTGCCCAGCGCGATGCGCTCGCGCGGGACGCCGTAGCGGTCCGAGAGGGCCTGGCGCAACGGCGCGTAGGCCGGATCCGGGTAGCGGTGCACGCCGCTCAGGGCCCGGTGCGCGGCCTCGATCACGCCGGGCGCGGGCGCGAAGCAGGACTCGTTGGAGGCCAGCATCGCCATGTCGCCCCCGAGGTCATAGCCCGCGGCCAGCGGGTAGGAGGGGATCCGGCGGATGCGCTCTCCGAATTCGATGGCCATCGTCGATACGCAGGCTATTGGGCCGCGGCGAGATCCGAGCGCAGACCGCGCGCCGTCCCCAGGTAGACATGCTGGGGCGTGTGATCCTCTGCGGCGTAGTAGTGGAGCATGAGCCGGACCACTCGCGGCATCGATCCGGGCACGGGGATCTCCCGCGCGCACAGGAGCGGCACCATGTCCAGGCCCAGCTGGCGCGCCGCCAGCGCGGGGAACTCTGCGTTCAGATCGTCCGTGACCGTGAAGATGCAGCTCACCATCGCCTCGGGGGTGAGCGCGTTGCGATCCATGAGCTCGCGGATCAGAAGGCTCGTCCCCTCCAAGATCGCGCTCGACTCATTGACCTCGACGCTATTGGCGCCTCGGAGCGCGAACAGCCGCATTGGGAGGTAATTCTGCCAGAGGACCCTCCGGCTGGGCCGGCGCCTGCAGCTCGTAGACGGCGGCGCAGCCGAAGTGGCGGGTGGCGAGGATGAGCCCGCCCAGGGAGCGCCGCAGGTCGGCGTGCGGTGCGCAACTGGCCAGCAGGAAGCGGGCGCCGCTCTGGAGCACCAGCCGGCGCGCCTGCGCCTGCGTGTCCTGGCCGCGGAACAGCGCGTCGGCGGCGATGGACCGCGGCATGCAGTTGGGCTCAGACCACAGGCAGTTGCCCACGAACGTGCGCCGGCCCGTGGCGCCGGGCACCGCCTCCCCGAGGTAGAACTGCGTCAGCACACCGCCCGAGTCGGGGTCCTTGGCCAGGTAGTGCAGCGCGGCGTGCTCGTCATGGGTGATGAAGTTGGCGTTGCCTCCGGCCGGGGACACGTACGTGTGGGCGGTGGCCAGCGCGTACGCGTTGGCGGGGATGACGCCCAGGGCGATGACCCCGGCCGCCACGAGACGGCCGCGCGGCATCGTCCGCAGCGCGCTCCGTGTCACGCCCTTGACCGCGAGCACCGCGAGCGGAACGGTGATCCCGTCGAAGGCGTGCAGCGGCGTGGCGCTGAGGCCGGTGGCCGAGAAGACGTAGATGGCCACCGCCACCGGCGCCCACATTCGCAGCAGCAGCTCGAGGAAGCTGTCGGGCCGCCCGCGGTAGCCCAGCAGCGCCGGGATGGCCAGCGGCGCGATGCCGATGGCGATCGCCGAGAACGGGAACGCGTGCTTGCTGGAGACGCGGGCCAGCTTCCAGGACAGGTCGAGGTGGCCCAGGAGCAGGTAGTAGAGCAGCGGCAGCGCCGTCAGGGCCAGCGTCAGCAGCGGCAGGGCCAGGCGCCGCCACTGGGCGGTGCGCCACCACAGCCGCACGTCGCGCCAGCGAACGAGCTCGGCGAAGACGATGAGGAGGATGAGCATCTCCCCCTGCCAGGGGTGCAGGGCCGAGGCGAGGCCGCCGAGCAGGCCACAGATCCAGTCGGGCCGGCCGGCGACGCGCATCCGGTCATAGCGGATGACGGCGAAGACGGTCAGGGCCACCGCCATGAGGCCGAACGGATATCCCCACGTCAGCCACATCGGCATCATGTCCCCGACGATTCCCAGGGCGCCGAAGATGACGGTGAACGAGCCGAACAGCACGCCGAGAACGAGCGCCGCGCGCCGCTGCGCGATGTCGGTGAAGCTGCGGTTGGCCACGGCCCGCATGGCGAGGAACAGGCTGACCACGGCGACGGGCTTCCACAGCAGCAACGCCAGCCACGAGGGCACGCCGACGGCGGCGACCACGCCCGAGATGAGGATCGCGGGCTGAAGGTAATCCGAAGGGGTCGAGCGCAGGACGAACAGATTGGAGATCAGGCCGTGGTGCGCGGCGGCCTGGATCCAGGACAGGTACTGCATCTGATCGACGATGTAGTAGCCGTCGGTTCCGGTCCAGGTCAGCCCGTCGTGTGCCGCATGAAAGACGTCGAGCGCCACCACCCAGGCTGAGATCGCGCCGAACACCGCCAGCAGCGCGATCTCGAACCCGTCCAGCCGCCGGGGGCGTGCCGGTTCCGGCGCCAGGGGGGCGGGGCCCGCGGCGGGAACTGCCAACGGAGGTTGGACGCGCACGGGCCGGTAGCTAAGCAGAGCCGTCAACCCCGCGGGGCTCGGCTACTTGCCGAGCTTATATTGAAGTGACGTGCTCGCGCGCCCGGCCGGGGTGTTGAGCAGGTTGATGTTGTGGTTGTTCGTGTACGTGGTGACGGCCGGCACGAACACGAGAACCGCGTAGATGGTCAGCGCCACGGCGACGCGGCGCAGGCGGACGCTGGTCGCCAGCGCGGCCAGCGGCAGCAGCCAGACGACGTACCACGGCATCAGCCAGCTCAGGCTGGCGATGAGCGCGAAGGTCGACCAGCCGGCTCCGGCGATCCAGTCGGGATTGCGGTAGTACTGGTAGGCCACGACCAGCACGACGCCGACGGCGGCGATCTTCAGCAGCGCGGGCGTGCCCCCGACGCCCAGGATCAGGCCGAACAGGTTGGTGAAGCTGAAGTCGGTGAGCAGCGTGCTCTGCTGGGACAGGTTGGGCAGCGAGAAGCCGAACAGGGCGAGATCGAGTGCCACCAGCGGGACGGCGGCCAGCGCGGCCCCGCTCAGCACCCGGATGCGCCGGGGCCGGGTGACGGCGGCGACCAGCAGGAATGGCAGCAGCAGGATCGCCGTGAACTTGACGGCGACCGCGAGCATGAGCACGCCGCCGGCCGCGCGGTCGCGGTGGGCCAGCGCCAGCGAGATGGCGCCGAGCATCGGCACCAGCATGAAGAAGTCGTTGTGGAACCCCTCGACGGCGTAGATGAGGAACACCGGGTTGAGCGCCACGAACGCGACGGGGAGACGCGGGTCGCGCCCGAGCTGGCGAGCGATCTGCCAGACGAGGCCCACGAAGGCGAGGCTGAGCGCGATGGTGGCCAGCTTCAACGCCCAGTACGCGATCGGGAGGGAGACGAGCGCGAGCGGGTAGGTCAGCGCAATGAACAGCGGGCCGTAGGGGCTGCGCAGGTTGTGCCAGCTCGAGAACCCGTAGACGGGATCGAACAGCTCCTGGCGGATGACGTGCGTGTACGGGTTGAGGTGATGCAGGGCGCCGAGGCGTGCGTAGCCGAGATAGTTGAACAGGTCGGTGAGCTGCATCGGCGGGCTGAGCAGCAGGATGAGGTGCAGCGCCACGACCGCCAGCGCGATCGCCCGCATCGACAGCGAGCGCGCCGCCGCCAGGGCCGCGGCGTAGGCCGCCAGCATCGCGACGAGCACGGCGCTGAAGATCAGGCCCACCGTGTCGGGGTCGGTGATGAGGCGCGGGATGACGGTGTGAAGCGGGCCCGCCTCCCAGTTGGGGAAGATCTGGACGCTGCGGGGCACGAGGATCGAGGGGCCCGCGCTGGCCGCCGCGACGATGGCGAAGGTCGCGCCGATGAGGGTGCCGAGGGCGACGCGGCCGGCCAGAGGGCCCAGGGTCACGCCGGATCGCGCGCCCGCACGCTCGCCGGCGCGCGCCACGAGGGGCAGGGTGACGGACGCGTCGGCGCCGGGAACGGTCACGGCGCTCGACGCGAGCACAACCGCCGGCTCGGAGGTGCCTGGGTCCTCGCGCATGCGTTGAAGATAGTGCCGTGCGCCGCAAAGACGCCACTTCCCGGCGCGGAGTTGAGATCGTGTTAGGGGCTCGCATCGCGCCGTGAGGGTGCGCCAAGCGCGATCTACCCTCGCCCCCGTGAGCGTCGGCTCGCTGACCC
>DASXJW010000176.1:0-3024 GCA_036497165.1 Solirubrobacteraceae bacterium | reverse complement strand
CCTCGTCGGCGGGTCGACGCGGATCCCGGCGGTCCAGGAGCTCGTGCGCCGGATGACCGGCGGCAAGGACCCGAACATGACGGTCAACCCCGACGAGGTCGTCGCCCTCGGCGCCGCGCTGCAGGCCGGTGTCCTCAAGGGCGAGGTCGAGGACGTCGTGCTCCTCGACGTCCTGCCACTGTCGCTCGGACTGGAGACGCTGGGTGGCGTAATGACGAAGGTGATCGAGCGCAACACCACGATCCCGGCCCGCCGGACGGAGACGTTCTCCACCGCCGAGGACAACCAGACGGCGGTCGACGTCGTCGTCCTCCAGGGCGAGCGCGAGCTGGCCGCCGACAACCGCCAGCTCGCCCGCTTCCGGCTGGAGGGGATTCCCCCGGCTCCCCGCGGGATCCCGCAGATCGAGGTCACCTTCGACGTCGACGCCAACGGCATCCTGAATGTGTCGGCGCGCGACAAGGCGACCGGCAAGGAGCAGCGGGTCACGATCTCCGAGAGCTCGAATCTGGACAAGGGCGACGTGGAGGAGATGATCCGGCTGGCCGAGGCCCACGCGGACGAGGATCGCCGGCGTCGCGAGGAGATCGATGCCCGCAACGAGCTGGACTCACTCGCCTATCGGGTCGAGCAGCTCGTGACCGAGCTGCAGGAGCGGTTGCCCGTCAACGAAAAGGCCCGCGCCGAGCAGGGCGTGGCCGAGGCGCGTCAGGCGATCACCGACGAGGTGCCGATCGACCGGCTCCGCCAGCTCATCTCGGACCTCCAGCAGCTGGTGGCGGCGCTGCCGTCGGCCGCCGCAGCGGCCGCACACGCCTCGGCGACGAGCGACAACGGCGCAGGGAACGGCGCGGCTGCGCCGAGCGAGGACGAGGAGGTGGTGGATGCCGAGTTCACCCGAGAGTGACACGCAGGCCACCCCCGCCACCGACCACGCCCAGCCCGACATCGGGGAGCTCGCCGCCGAGCTCGAGCGGATCGAGGACCGCTACAAGCGGGCCCTCGCCGACCTGGACAACTATCGCAAGCGAGCGGCGCGGGAGATGGATACCAGGGTGGCGGCGGCCCAGGCGGCCATCATCAGAGACTGGCTGGACGTCGTGGACAGCGTAGAGCGGGCCATGCAGATGGAGGCGAACGAGCCGTGCCGCGAGGGGCTCGACGCGGTCCTGGGCCAGATGAACAGCGTGCTCGCACGGGAGGGCGTCCACCGGATCGGAGCTCCCGGCGAGCGTTTTGACCCCGAGCGCCACGCTGCGATCGCGGTACAGGACTCGGCCGAGGCGCCGGACCAGACCATCGTAGCCGTGCAGCGCTCCGGCTTTGCGCTCGGGGACCAGGTGATCCGGCCGGCTCAGGTGGTGGTGGCCCGTCCGCCTCAGAGCGGCGGCTGATGTCGGTCGCCTCCGAGGACTACTACGAGGCGCTCGGAGTCCCCCCGGACGCCAGCGCCGAGGACATCCGCCGGGCGTATCGGACCCTGGCCCGGCAGTACCACCCCGACGTCAACAAGGCGCCGGGCGCCGAGGACCGCTTCAAGGAGATCTCGGAGGCGTACGAGGTGCTGCGCGATCCGGAGAAGCGGGCGCGCTATGACCGCTTCGGCGCCCGGGGCGGTTCCGGCCCGGGCGGTGCCGGCAACGGCGGGTTCGGAGGCTTCGACGGCGGCGAAGACCTTCAGGGCGTGAGCTTCGATGTAGGCGGCGGCGACTTCAGCGATCTGTTCGACCAGATGTTCAGCCGCCGCGGAGCCCGGCGCGGCAGTCCGTTTGAGGGCTTCTCGAGGCGCGGAGGCGATCTGGAGGCGGTCTTGGAGCTGGCACTGACCGAGGCCGCCGGCGGAGGCAGGCGTTGGCTGTCGATCGACGGGCGCTCGGTCGAGGTGGACATACCACGGGGCGTGCGGGACGGTCAGCTCATCCGGATTCCCGGCCAGGGGGCACCGGCCGCCGGAGGCGGGCCTGCAGGCGATCTCATCCTCCGGATCCGCCTCCGGCCTCATCCGAACTTTCGCGTCGAGGGCGGCGACCTGTACACAGATCTGCCGGTCGCTCCCTGGGAGGCGGCGCTCGGGGCCGAGATCCCCGTGCCAACGCTCGACGGCACCGCTCGTGTCAAGGTCCCGGCCGGGTCCTCCTGCGGTCGCCGGCTGCGGCTCCGCGGTCAGGGGCTGCCCGGCAACGCCCAGGCGCCGCCCGGCGACCTATACGCGGTGGTGACGATCCAGGTCCCCAAGCGGCTGAGCAAGCGGGAGCGCGAACTGTTCCAGCAGCTCGCGAACCACTCCAAGTTCGATCCGAGGAAGAGGCGCTGATGGCCACCGCGGCACGCCCTATCGTCTCCCCGGGCACGCGGCTCGTCCAGCGCGGAGAGGGCCGAATCAGCCTCAACGCCCTGGCCACTCAGGCGGGCGTTCACCCGGATCTGGTCCGGCGGCTCGTCGGGCTCGGCCTGATCGAGCCCTGCGGCGGCACGAGGGCGGCCCCGCTGTTCCGCCGCCTGGATGCCGCCGTGCTCAACCGGGCACTGCGGCTCCGGCGTGACCTGGGGCTCAACTATGCCGGCGCCATCCTGGCATGCGAGCTGCTGGCCAGGATCGACGAGCTTGAGGCGCAGCTGCGGGCCGGCGCGCCGCCACAACGCCAGCGAGAGGTGATGACATGGACCCAGACCGGCTGACCATCAAGACCCAGGAGGCGCTGCACGACGCGCAGACGACCGCGCTGCGCCTCGGTCACACGGAGCTTGACACCGAGCACCTGCTGCTGGCGCTGCTCGAGCAACGGGACGGACTGATCCCGCGCCTGCTGGCGGGTGCCGACGTCGACACCGGTGCGCTGCGGGCCGCGCTCGGGCAGGCGCTCGAGCGCCGCCCCCGGGTCAGCGGCCCGGGCAGCAGCTCGCAGATCGGCGTCACCCGCGCCCTCGCGGATGTCCTCGACGCTGCCGAGCATGAGGCCGAGCGCCTCAAGGACGAGTACGTCTCGGTCGAGCACGTGCTGCTGGCGATGCTGAGCACCGACA
>DASXJW010000175.1:0-23102 GCA_036497165.1 Solirubrobacteraceae bacterium | reverse complement strand
CAAAGTGTGAAGGCGAGAGGAGCCGAGATGTCTGCGACGGAGATGGGAAGGGCGGAGGCGCCGCCCGAGGACCGGGCCCGGTGGATCGCGCTGGTGGTGTTGTGCGTCGGGATGCTGATGATCGTGCTCGACCAGACGATCGTGAACGTGGCCCTGCCGTCGATCCAGCACGACCTGGGCTTTTCCACATCCAGCCTGGCGTGGGTGGTCAACGCCTACCTGATCGCGTTCGGGGGCCTGCTGCTGCTGGCCGGGCGCCTGGGCGACCTGGTGGGGCGCAAGCGCGTGTTCCTGACGGGGCTGGCGGTGTTCACCGCCGCGTCGGCGTTGTGCGGATTCGCCGACAGTCAGGCCATGCTGGTCGGGGCCCGGTTCGTCCAGGGCGCCGGCGGAGCGCTGACCTCCTCGGTCATCCTGGGGATGATCGTCACCATGTTCCCCGAGCCGCGTGAGCAGGCCAAGGCGATGGGCGTGTTCGCCTTCGTGGCCTCCGGCGGGGCTTCGGTGGGCCTGCTCGCCGGCGGCATCCTGACCCAGGCGCTCGACTGGCACTGGATCTTCTTCGTCAACGTGCCGATCGGCGCCCTGGCGACCCTGCTGGCCGTCCGCGTCGTCGTGGCCGATCGCGGGATCGGACTGCGCGCCGGTGCGGACCTGCCGGGCGCCACGCTGGTCACGGCGGCGCTGATGCTGGCCGTCTACACCATCGTCAAGGCCGCCGACTACGGGTGGGGCTCGGCCCACACGCTCGTCCTGGGCGCGATCGCTGTCGCCATCCTCGCCGCCTTCGTCGGGCGAGAGGCCACTGCGCGCACGCCGCTGATGCCGCTGCGCATCTTCCGCAGCCGCAACGTCACCGGCGCCAACGCCGTCCAGGGCCTGATGATCGCCGGCATGTTCGGGATGTTCTTCCTGGGTGCGGTGTACATGCAAAGGGTGCTGGGCTACGACCCGCTCCAGGTGGGGCTGGCCTATCTGCCGGTGGCGGTGTCGATCGGGGCGCTCTCGCTGTTTGTCACCCCGCAGCTCAACATGCGCATCGGGCCGCGGGCGACGCTGCTCCCCGGCCTGACGCTGATGGCGGCCGGGCTGCTGCTATTCGCCGCGGCGCCCGTGCATGCCGCGTACGTCGCCCATCTGCTGCCGGTGATGCTGCTGGTCGGCGTCGGGGCCGGCCTGAGCTTTCCGTCGCTGATGACGGTCGCCATGACGGGTGCGCGGCCCAGCGAGGCCGGGCTGGCCTCGGGGCTGGTCAACACGTCGATGCAGGTCGGCGGCGCGCTGGGCCTGGCCGTGCTGGCCACGCTGTCGAGCACCCGCGTCAAGGATGTGATCGCCTCCGGCGGCACGTCTGACGCGGCGGTCGCCAGCGGGCTGCACCTGGCCCTGGCGGTCGGGGCCGGACTGGTCATCGGCGCGATCGTGGTCGGCGTCGCGGTGCTGGCGCCCGCCCGGGCCCTGGGCCAGGCGCCGGTGGAGGCCGAGCCGGGGCACGCCGAGGTCGTCGGCGAGCGGGAGCTCTATTCCGAGGCTGCCTGAGGCGGTTCCCCCGTCTGCCGGTCCACCGGCAGACGGGGCGCTGCGGCTGACCGCTACGGCTTGAGGTTGCGCTCGTCGAGCCAGTCGGTGACGACGCTCGGAGGCTCGCCGTTCCACTCGGCCCTGACGGCCAGACGGATCAACTCTGCGGGATCGGCGTTGAGCTCGTCGCGGCGGAAGCTGAGGTAGACGGTCAGCGCTCCCGCCATCGACAGGGAGCCGTTGTTGACGGCCGGGTCCAGCCGAGCCAGCACGTCGGCCACGCGCTCCTCGACGTCGAGTCCGGCCACCGGCTCGTCGTCGTCCTCGAAGGCCTGCTCGAAGTCGCCGACGGCGGCGTCCTCGTCATCGGGGTCCACGATGTCCGCGGCGCGCTTGACGACGTCGAACACAGAAACGGGTCGGGGTTCCATCGGCACGAGCCTACTACCCCCGCCTCACCGCTCGGGAACCCGCGCGCGCAGTTCCTGCAGCCACGCCGTGGCCTGGCTGTCGGACGGCGCGCGCCAATCCGAGCGCGGCGACAGCGACCCGCCCGAGCCCACCTTGGGCGCGTTGGGCAGCGCCGAGCGCTTGAACTGGCTGGTCCGGAAGAAGCGGTCCAGGAATACCTCCAGCCAGTGGCGGATCTCCTCCAGCGAGTACTCGTTGCGCTGCTCCCCGGGGATGAGGTCGGGCCAGTCGCCGTGCTCGCGGTCGCCCCACACGTGCTGGGCCAGGTAGGCGACCTTGCTGGGGCGGTAGCCGAAGCGCAGGATGTAATACAGGAAGAAGTCCTGCAGCTCATAGGGGCCGACCGTCTCCTCGGAGTACTGCTCGGGACCGTCGTGGCCGGAGTCGGCGCCGGCCGGGATCAGCTCGGGCGAGATGGCGGTCCCGACGATGTCGCTGAGCACGTCGTCGGCCTCGGCGCCGAACTGGTCGGTATCGATGGCCCAGCGAATGAGGAAGCGGATGAGCGTCTTGGGGACCGAGGCGTTGACGCTGTAGTGCGACATCTGGTCGCCCACCCCGTAGGTGGACCAGCCCAGCGCCAGTTCGCTGAGGTCGCCGGTCCCCAGCACGAGCCCCTGGTGGTAGTTGGCCAGCCGGAACAGATGCGAGGTGCGCTCGCCGGCCTGCACGTTTTCGTAGGTGACGTCGTACTGGGGTTCGCCGTCGGCCGCGGGATGGCCGAGGTCGCGCAGCATCTGCATCGCCGAGGGCCGGATGTCCATCTCGGCGGCGCTCACGCCCAGCGCGTTCATCAGGGCGTGGGAGTTGCGCAGGGTGCGCGCGCTGGTGGCAAAGCCCGGCAGGGTGTAGCCGAGGACGTTGGTCCGCGGCCGGCCGAGGCGGTCCATCGCCCGGGCAGCCACGATGAGCGCGTGGGTGCTGTCCAGCCCGCCCGAGACCCCGATCACGACCTTCTCGATCCCCGTGGCCAGCAGCCGCGTCTGCAGCCCTCGGACCTGGATGTTGTAGACCTCCTCGCAGCGCTCGTTGCGACTGACGGGATCGGCGGGCACGTAGGGGAGGCGCTCGATGCGCCGCTGCAACGCAAACTCCCCGGCGGGTCGGCCGAGATCGAACTCGATGCGCCGGATGCCGCGCACGCGCTCGCGCAGGTCATGGACCGAGTCGCCGTAGCTGCTGGTGCTCCGCCGGTCCGAGAGGACACGATCGAGGTCGAGGTCGGCCACGATCACCTGCTCCTCGTCGGAGAAGCGCTCCGATTCGCACACCAGCTGGCCGTTCTCGTAGATGAGCGCCTGGCCGTCCCAGGCGACGTCGGTCGTGGACTCGCCGAGCCCGGCGGCGGTGTAGATGTAGCCGGCGATGGCGCGGCCGGACTGGGCCTCGCACAGCGTGCGCCGGTAGCCGGCCTTGCCGATGGTGATGTTCGACGCCGACAGGTTGGCCAGGACGGTGGCGCCCGCCAGCGCCGCGTAGGTGCTGGGGGGGATCGGGGTCCACAGGTCCTCGCAGATCTCGACGCCCACCACGAACGACGGCACGTCGCGACAGGCGAAGACGACGTGGGGGGTGAAGGGCACGCTGGTCCCGAGGAGCTCCACCTCATCGCCGACGAGATCACGCGCCGCCCGGAACTGGCGCTTCTCGTAGTACTCGCGGTACTCCGGCAGGTAGCTCTTGGGCACGGCGCCGAGGATGCGGCCGCCGTGGATCACGACGCCGGCGTTGAACAGCCCGCCCTCGGCCCGAAGCGGCGCCCCCACCACGATCAGCGGCCGCAGATCCTCGCTGGCGGCCACGATCTCGCCCAGGGCGTCGAGTACGCCGTCGAGCAGCGCATCCTGATGGAAGAGATCCTCGCTGGAGTATCCGGCCAGTCCGAGCTCGGGAAAGATCAGGAGCGCGACGTGATCCTCGTGCGCGCGCCGGGCGAGCTCGACGGTGCGCGTGCCGTTGAAGCGGGGGTCGCCCATGCGCAGGTGGGGCACGGCCGCGGCCACGCGGACGAACCCGTGCGTATAGGGGGAGTGAAAGGGCGCCGGGCCCGGCAGGTCGACTGTGCGCATACCTTCAGTATTGCCTGCTCAGCGGGGACTCGGCTCCCGCCCCGCCGTGGCCGCCGCCGCCGCGTCAGAAACGGAGCAGGGCGGCGATGCCGCCACCGCGATGCAGCACGGGCGGCTCTGGGTCCGAGCCCTCACCGATCACGAGCACCCCCGCGTCCTGCAGCACCGCGGCTTCGACCGCCGCCTCGCGCAGATCCTCCACCGGCATCGTCGCCTCGCCGTCGGCGGGACAGGTCTCGGTGCCGTCGGGGTAGAGCAGTCCGCAGCGGGGACAGCGCGTCCCGCGTGCGCTGAAGTTCAGGGCCAGCAACAGGGTCTCCACGCGCCGCTCGGCCAGGGCCTCGAGCGTCGCGGCCAGGCCGCGCGACGCAGCGCCTCCGGCGCCCAGGCGGTCCTCCAGCTCCGTGAGGGCTACCTGCCGCGCGGCAGTGTGGGCCCGTTGCAGCACCGGCGAGAGCGCCGCGGCCACGTCAGCCAGGCTGGCCACCTCCACGTCGACATCCAGCCGGCCCTCCATCAGCACTCGGCGGAGGTCGTTGTGGATGTCCCGCGCGAAGGCGCTGACGTCCTCGGCCGGCCCCCCGAGGACGAGGCGTCCGAACGGCTCGCGCTGCCAGCTGTGGTAGAGCTCCTCGGCGACGTGGCGGAAGTGCTGCTCAGCCTCGTTGTCGGCGCTGCGCTGATAGTTGGCCTGTGACCACCCGCCGCGGCTGTGCCGACCGTGCACGTCGTCGGCGACGTCCTCGGTCTCGCGCAGATCATGGGGATCGCCCACCAGGATGCGGCCAAGGCGGCGGCTGACGAGCGCCACGGCGGTCCGTCCCTCATCGGGGCCGGCCACGAGCGGCTCGACGAACGGGGTGGTGGCGATCACGGCTCGCGGCGGCGCCGGATCGGGCAGTGCCACGGACTCGAACAGGTCGTCCTGACCCGAGCAGAACACGGCCAGCGCACGTGCGCCCGACACGGGAAGATCGTCGGAGCCCAGGTACTCCTCCAGTCGCTGCAGATCGGCGTCCAAAGCCACGCGATCAGCGTGCGACAGCGAGTCGCGGGCTCCGTGGCCGTCACGCTCGGCCTCGTCGAGCAGCGAGCGCATCTGGGTGGCGCGCGCCGGCGCGGTGGCGAACTGCGAGGGGTCCAGATCGAGGATGAGGCTGACCACCGGGTGCTCGCCGGTGCGCTCGAGCATCCGCCGGGCGGTGGCGGCCGCTGGGCTCATCGGTCCTCCGCTCCTTCGCCGCTGCCGCGCACGCCGGAGGCGTGGTCGGCCTCGTCGTCGGGGGACGGAGGCCGGTAGGGATCGGAGTCGGCGTCGGGGTCAGGCGTGCCCACCGGGTTGTTGAGGCGGTGATGCGCATCCTCCTCGGAGGCGGGCTGCGGCTCGTCGCGCTCGTGCAGTTCCTCGGAGGAGGACTTGGGCTCGAGCGGCCGGTCGGCGGCCTCCGCGGGATCGGCGGCGCGCTCGTAGATGCGCTCGGGCTCGTGTCGGGGGCCGGGATTGGGATCGGGCGTCATGACGCTCCTTGCGGCGGGGTGTACGTCTTAGGGCGGCTACCCGGCAAGTGTCCCGCGAAACGGTCGCAGGGGCTTGCTTGCGCTAACAAGCAAGGCGCTAGAATGGTGTATATGGCCGCGATCAGACCCCTCAGCACCCCGGACCCCTACCGCGTCGGCAAGGACGGCGTCGCCGCCTGGTCCGAGCGTCACGCCGACGCATGGATCGGCCTGCTGGAGACCCACAAGCAGCTGACCCGCATGCTCGACGCCGAGCTCGAGTCTCGCTACGGCCTGAGCCTGAGCGGGTTGGAGCTGCTGGCGCGCCTGGCCGCGGCCCCTGACCGGTGCCTGCGCCTGTCGGCGCTGGCCGCCCAGGCCAGCCTCAGCCTCAGCCGCGTCTCGCGGATCGCCGTGATGCTCGAGACGCGGGGTCTGATCGAGCGCACGCCGTGCCACGAGGACGCCCGTGCCGTGGAGGCCCATCTGACCCGGAAGGGCCTGACGCTCATGCGCGAGGCCCAGGCAACGCACTTCGCCTCGGTGCAGGAGCGCTTCTTCGACCAGCTGCGCGCCGGGGAGCTCGATGTGCTCGCCGATGTGTTCGGGCGCTTCTCCGAGCGCGCGGCGGCGCAGTGCACCGAGCCGCCGCACGCCTCGGACTAGAGTGCTCGGAGTCGTCAATTCGAGACTGGTCACGAATTAACGACTCACGACACTGGCTAAGCGTTGGTCAGCTCCCCGGCGAAGGTCTCCAGCGCGCGCAGGTCGCCGGGGCCGAGGTTATGGCCGGCTCCCGGCTCCACGTGCACCGACACCCGCGCCGCGGCGGCCTCGAGCACCTCGGCGAGACGCCGCGTCTGCTCCGGGGAGGAGTAGGGGTCGCCCTCGCCGGCGGCGATGAGCACGTCGGTGCCGGCGAGCCCCAGATCGCCCTCGGGCTCGTAGGGGAGCATCGGACGCAGCAGCGCCGCTCCGCGCAGGAGCGTGGGGTGGCGCAGCAGCAGGCTCACGGCGATGTTGGCCCCGTTGGAGAAGCCCAGCGCGACGATCTTGGTGCGATCGCGCCCGTAGGTCTGCGCCGCGGCCTCCACGAACGCAGCCAGCTCGTCGGTGCGCTCCAGCAGATCGGGGATGTCGAGCTGGCCGACGGCCAGGCGCCGGAAGAAGCGCGGCATGCCGGCCTCGCGCACCTTGCCCCGGGGCGAGAGCAGTGCCGCCCGCGGGGCGAGCTGCCGGCCGAGGGGGACGAGATCGCGCTCATCCCCGCCCGTACCGTGCAGCAGCAACAGCGTCCAGTCGCTCTCCCCGGGCTCGTAGACGTGCGCGAAGCTCAGCTCGGTGGTCGCGTTCATCGTGAGCTCCCGGCGCGTGCGGGTGCGGGCCGCCAGGCGCGCGTGTCGGGCAGCGGGGTCAGGCGGGGCTCGATCTGGGCCCGGCGATCCTCGAGGAACGGCGGCAGCGACAGGCCCTGGCCCATCTCCTCGGGCGCCTCGTCGGAGGCGAAGCCGGCGCCGTCGAGGGTGGCGAGCTCGTAGAGGATGCCACCGGGCTCGCGGAAGTACACCGAGCGGAAGTAGAAGCGATCGATCACCGGCGTCGCGTGGGCTCCCGCCCCGGTCACGTGGCGCTGCCACTCCTCGATCTCGGAATTGAGGACCGACCAGGCCACGTGATGGACCGTCCCGGCGCCCGGGACGCCCCGCTCGCGCGCCTGCTCGAAGACGATCCGCCCGCCGCGCCGCGCGCCGCGCGCCTCCCAGTCATCGGTCTCGCGCTCGGAGAAGCCCAGGACCTGCGCGAGCAGCGCCTCGCTGCGCGCCGGGTCGACGACGAGGGCGCGCACCGCCTCGAAGCCCTGGAGCGCGAACTCGGCCGGGACCTCGAGGCTGACCGCGGTCAGCGGCGCGTCCGTGGTGGCGACGACGGCCAGCTCGTGGCCCATGCCCTCGGGGTCGGCGAACCGGAGCCGGCCGGGGTCGCGCTGGGTCGAGACGCCCTCGCCGCCGAGACGCTCCTGCCAGAAGTCCAGCGCCGCCTCGGAGGCAACGCGGTGGACGATGCGCGAGATCATGCCCGCGCCGGCGCGTCCCGGAGCGGCGCCGGGATACTCGAAGAACGTGATGTCCGCGCCGGGCGAGCCCTTCTCGTCGGCGTAGAAGAGGTGGTAGACGCCGGGGTCGTCCTGGTTGACGGTCTTCTTGACCAGCCGCAGGCCGAGCACGCGGGCGTAGAAGTCGACGTTGCCGGGCGCGTCCCCGGTGATGAGCGTGATGTGGTGGATGCCTTCGATCGGATTCATGGTGGTCGGTGCTCTCCCTGGCGTGTGGGTGGGATTCGCTTGCTAGCGCAAGCATAGCAGAGGGTACTTGCGGCCGCAAGTAGGTCGGCAAGCCGCGGTCAGGATCGGCGATGGTCGATGATGTGGGCGTGCCGACGCCCACCTCGCCGCAGCG
This sequence comes from Solirubrobacteraceae bacterium, assembly GCA_036497165.1. Classification (GTDB taxonomy): domain Bacteria; phylum Actinomycetota; class Thermoleophilia; order Solirubrobacterales; family Solirubrobacteraceae; genus Palsa-465. The sequence continues at coordinate 15,088 of DASXJW010000175.1, read as the reverse complement.
CGCCGCGTTGTTCATCACCTGCTTCAACGACACGATGTTCCCTGAGACGGGGCGGGCGGTGGTCAAGCTGCTCGAGCGCCTCGGCGTCGCCGTCGATTTTCCGCTGGAGCAGACCTGCTGTGGCCAGATGCACTTCAACACCGGCTATGCCGACGAGACGATCCCCCTCGTGCGTCGCTTCGTGGACGTGTTCGGCGACGCCGAGGTGGTGGTATCGCCGTCGGCTTCCTGCGTGGGGATGGTCCGCGAGTACTACGGGCGGGTCGCCGAGCTCTCCGGGGACGCCGGGCTCGCCCGCGAGGTGCAGGCGCTGGCGCCCCGTGTCCTGGAGCTGTGCGAGCTGCTCGTCGACCGCCTTGGCGTGGAGGATGTCGGCGCGTACTTCCCGCGGCGGGTCACCTACCACCCCACGTGTCACGGGCTGCGCATCCTGCACGTGGGCGATCGGCCGCTGCGGCTGCTCCGGGCGGTCCGGGGGATCGACCTCGTGCCGCTGCCCGAGGCCGAGGAGTGCTGCGGCTTCGGGGGGACGTTCGCCCTCAAGAACGCCGACACATCGATCGCGATGGTCTCCGACAAGGTGCGCACGGTCCTCGACACCGGCGCCGAGGTGTGCGCGGCGGCCGACAACTCGTGCCTGATGCACATCGGTGGCGCGCTCTCGCGCCAGCGCGCCGGCGTGCGCACGATGCACTTGGCCGAGATCCTGGCCCAGACAAAGGAGGATTCGGCGCCGTGAGCGCGGCCGGTGCCCCTCCCTTCCCGCAGGCCGCGCGCGCCGCACTGGCCGACGCGCAGCTGCGCCACAACCTCGGCCACGCCACCCAGACCATCCGCGCCAAGCGGGCCGCGGTCGTCTCCGAGGTCCCCGACTGGCAGGAGCTGCGGGAGGCCGGGCGGGCGCTCAAGGAGCGGGTGCTGCGCCACCTCGACGCCCACCTCACGCAGCTGGAGGAATCCGTGACCCGGGCCGGCGGCACCGTGCACTGGGCCCGCGACGCCGCGGAGTGCAACCGCCTCGTCGGCGACATCATCGCCGCCCACGGCGCGGACGAGGTGGTCAAGGCCAAGTCGCTGACCACCGAGGAGACCCATCTCAACGAGGCGCTGGCCCAGCGCGGGATCCGCGCCTGGGAGACCGATCTGGCCCAGCTCATCATCCAGCTCTCAGACGACGCGCCCTCTCACATCCTGGTGCCGGCGATCCACAAGAACCGCGAGCAGATCAGAGCGCTGTTCGCCCGCACCCTGCCCGGCGCGCCGCCCGACCTCTCCGATGACCCGCGCGAGCTGGCCGAGGCGGCGCGGCTGCACCTGCGCAAGCTGTTCCTGGGCGCCCGCGTCGGGATCAGCGGGGTCAACTTCGCGGTCGCCGACACCGGGACGGTGTCCGTGGTCGAGTCCGAGGGCAACGGCCGGATGTGCACCACCCTTCCCGAGGTGCTCGTCAGCGTCATGGGCATCGAGAAGGTGATCCCTACGTGGGAGGACCTCGAGGTCTATCTCCAGCTCCTGCCCCGCTCCTCCACCGCCGAGCGCATGAACCCGTACACGTCGCTGTGGACCGGCGTCAGGGACGGCGACGGGCCCCGCGAGTTCCACCTCGTGCTCGTCGACAACGGCCGTACCGACGTGCTCGCCGATGAGATCGGCCGCCAGGCCCTGAACTGCATCCGCTGCTCGGCGTGCCTGAACGTATGCCCGGTGTACGAGCGCACCGGCGGTCACGCCTACGGCTCCACCTATCCGGGACCGATCGGCGCCATCCTCACGCCGATGCTGAGCGGGATGACCGAGGCCGCGTCCCTGCCCTACGCCTCGAGCCTGTGCGGCGCCTGCTACGAGGTCTGCCCGGTGAAGATCAACATCCCGGAGGTACTCGTCCATCTGCGCCACGAGGAGGTGCAGGCGTCCACGCGAGCCCGCGGCGTGCGCGAGCGCCTGGCGCCCGAGCACGCCGCCATGCGCGCCCTGGCCCGGGTGTTCGCGAGCCGCCGGCTCTACGAGGCGGCGCAGAGGGCCGGCCGCCTGTCGCAATGGCCCCTCGTCCGCGACGGCAAGATCCGGCGGCTTCCCGGTCCCCTGCACGGCTGGACCGCCGCGCGCGATCTCCCCGCGCTGCCGCCGCAGAGCTTCCGCGACTGGTGGCGCGACCGCTCGTGAGCGCCGCCCGCGAGGCCATCCTCGGCCGGATCCGCGCCGCGCTGGACGACGTGCCGGCCACCGAGTCCCCGGCCGACGTCGAGGTGGCGCGCGGGTACCGCCGCGCCGGCGAGCTCAGCGGCGACGCCCGGGTGCAGCGCTTCGCCGAGCGCGTGGCCGACTACGACGCGCAGGTGCGCCGGGTGGCGGCCGGCGAGTTGGCCGAGGCGGTCACCGCGGGCTGCGCCGACTTGGGGCTGCACCGCGTCGTCGTGCCCGCCGCGCTGCCGGCGCCGTGGCGCCCGCGCGACGTGGAGGTGATCGAGGACCACGGCCTCGCCGCCGCCGAGCTCGACGCGATCGACGGCGCGGTCACCGGCTGCGCCGTGGCTATCGCCGAGACCGGCACCCTGGTCCTCGACGGCGAGGGCGCCAGCGGCCGGCGGGCCCTGACGCTCGTGCCCGACCACCACATCTGCGTGGTCAGCGTCGAGCAGATCGTGGGTCTGGTGCCCGAGGCGATCGCCGCGCTGGCGCCCGCGGTCCGCGAGCGCCGCGCGCCGATCACGCTCGTCTCCGGTCCGTCGGCCAGCTCGGACATCGAGCTCTCGCGCGTCGAAGGCGTGCACGGGCCCCGCCACCTGCTCGTCCTGATCGCCGGCTGACCGCGACCGGGCGTGAGCAGGCCGCCGTGCCGCGCCAGGCGGACGGCCGCGCCAGGCGGACGGTCTCCCGCGCGTCAGTCCGGGGCGCTGGTCAGGTAGGTGGCGCTCAGGTCCAAGTCACCGTGCTCGTCCTTGCCCTCCTGGAGGCGATCGCGAATGGCCCGCACCAGGGGAAGGTCAAGGTCGTGGCGCTCTGCGGCACGCGCCACCAGCGCCGCGTCCTTGGCGGCCAGGGTGAGGCGGAACGACGGCTCGAAGGACCGTTCGATCATGGCCTTGCCCTTCAGCTGCAGGTAGGGCAGATCGAGAGGCCCACCGCTCACGGCGTCGAGCACGAGCTGCGCATCTAGCCCCAGGCCCTCTGCGAGGGCGAGTGTCTCGGCGGCCCCCTCGACCACGGTCAGCACCCAGCTGTTGGTGGCCAGCTTCAGGCGGGTGCCGGCGCCGGCGCCGCCGACCCACATCGTGCGCTGCCCGACGAGATCCAACAGCGGTTGGACCCGGTCGCGGACGCGCTCAGGACCCGAGGCCAGCACCACGAGCTTGCCCTCCTCGGCCGGCCGCTTGGTCCCGAGCATCGGCGCGTCGACGAGCTCCACCCCCGCGTCGCGCGCCAGCTCCATGCACCGATCGGTGCCCTCCTCGCCGATCGTGCTGGTCTGCAGCCAGACCGCCTCGTCGGCGTGCTGCGCCGCGAGCGCGCCGTCTTCGCCCTCCATGCAGGAGACAACCGCGTCGGCGTCGGCCAGCATCGTGATGATGACATCGGCGCCCTGCGCCGCCTCGGCAGGGGAGTCGAGCACCTGCGCACCATCCTCGGTCAGCGGCTCGGCCTTGTCACGGGACCGGTTCCAGGCGCGCACGGCGTGGCCGCCGCGGGCGATGTTGCGGGCCATGGCAAAGCCCATCACGCTGCCGGCGCCGAGCACGGCCACCGTCTGCTTGTCAGCCATCGGAAGGTCCTTTCGTCGCAGTGGCCATCACGTTGGCGGCTATCCGCTCAGCGTCGCGCCAATCAGGGAAGGCGTGGCGCGCTCTGCCGCAGGTCGTCTATTCCACCACGAGCGGGCGGTCGCCGACCGGCGCGCGCAGCGGACGCTTGAAGCCCGACACCGCCATGGCGGCGGCGGGGATGAAGGCGACGACGATGAGCAGCAGCGCCCAGACGAACGTCGAGCCGAAGGCGTCGGCCAGCGGGCCCTGGATGGCGGCGTGCGCGCGGGCGGGCAGGTGCTGCAGGGTGGCGATGCCTCCGGATCCGGAGCCGGTCGCGTGGCTGCCCAGGATCGCGCTCAGGTTGCTGGTGATGGCCGAGGCGAGGATCACCGACAGGATCGCGGTGCCGATCGAGGCGCCGGCCTGGCGGATGATGTTCATCGCCGTGCTCGTGCGCGCGATGGCGGCGGGCGGCACCGCCTGCATGGCAGCGGTCATGTTGGGCATCATCGCCAGGCCCATCCCGAGGCCCTGCACGAACTGGCCGGAGCAGAGCAGCACATAGGACGTGTGCGGGCCCACGAAGACGAACGGGATCAGTCCGATGGCGACGAAGGGAAGCCCCGCAGCGGGCAGCCAGGTGGGGCCGTAGCGATCGGTCAGCTTGCCCGCGACGGGCATCAGCAGCATGGCGCCGAGACCGCCCGGGGCCAGGAGCAGACCCGCCTGCAGCGCCGACGCGCCGCGCACCGCCTGGTAGTAGAGGGGCACGAGCAGCATCGTCCCGAACACAGAGATGGCGAACAGGAGGAAGGTGCCCGCAGCGGCGCCCGCGCGTGTGTGGGCGAAGGTGCGCAGGTCGATGAGCGGGTTGGGGCTGCGCCACGTGTGCAGGAACCAGGCGGCGATGAGCAGGGCGCCGACGAGCGTCGGGAGCCACGAGCGCGGCGAGCCGAACCCGTAGCTCGAGGACTCGGCGAGGCCGAAGATGAACACCGCCAGCCCCGGCGACAGCAGCAGCGCGCCGAGCCAATCGAGCTTGTGCGCCGGCTGTGACTCATCGGGCTCGAGCACGATCATCCCCAGGATGAAGGCGACGATCCCGATCGGCACGTTGATGAAGAAGATCCATCGCCAGGAGGCGGAGTCGACGAGCCAGCCGCCGAGGATCGGGCCCATGATCGGGGCGATCAGCATCGGCACGCCGAGCACGCCCATGACGCGGCCCATGCGGTGCGGGCCCGCCTTCTTGGTCAGGATCGTCATGACGGCGGGCATGATCATGCCGCCGCCGATGCCCTGGAGCACACGGAAGAAGATGAGCGTGCCGGCGCTCCAGGCCAGGCCCGAGAGGATCGACCCCATGGTGAACAGCACCAGCGATGTGAGGTAGATGCGCTTGGTGCCGAACCGGTCCGCGGCCCAGCCCGTCACCGGGATGACGGCGCACAGCGCCAGCGTGTAGCCCGTGATGACCCATTGGATGGTGGTCAGTGAGGAGTGAAACGCCACCGCCAACTGGTCGATGGCGACGTTGACGACCGTCGTGTCGAGGATCGACATGATCGCGCCGAGCATCACCACGCCGGCGACGATCCAGGTCTGGCGATCCAGGGCCTCTGGCTGGGCAGCGGTGGCGGAGCCGTTGCTCATGCCGTGCATCGTAGCGGACCGAGGAGTCCGTTTACGGCCCGGCCAGCTCAGCCGTCGAACGCGGTCAGGATCAGCCCGGCCCCGATCGGCACCAGCGCGGTGGTCAGGTGCGCGTCGTCGCCGAGCACGCGATTGAAGCGGCGCAGCTCGGATTCGTGCGAGATGGCGTTGTCGATCGCCAGCATCGCGCCGGGGGCGAGCGTGCGGCGCAGCGTGGGCCAGTAGCCGACGTACTCGGGCCGCTCGGCGTCGAGGAAGACGAAGTCCCAGGCGCCGTCGGGGTAGTCGGCCAGGGCCTGGGCGGCGCCGATCGTCCGGCAGTCCACGAGCGCCTCGAGGCCGGCCCGCCCCAGGTTGGCCCGGGCCTGCTCCGTGCGACGGGGATCGATGTCGAGGGTCTCGACCCGGCCCCCGACCGCCTCGGCGGCGTCGGCCAGCCACAGCGTCGAGTGGCCGTTGGAGGTGCCGACCTCCAGGATCCGCCGTGCCCGCGAGGCGCGCACCAACACGCCGAGAAGCTCCGCGGTCTCGGGCTCGACGTTGCGCAGCCGATCCAGGCGCTTGGACTGCGCGGCGTCATAATCGCGGCCCGCCGCGAAGACCTCGTCGGCGATCGCCCGCCGGTCTGACCTCATGGCGTGCCGCCGCCGGCTATTGCCAGGTGACGCTCAGCTCGTCGCGCCGTCCGAAGCGCTCGAGGTGCGAGCCGACCACGTTGCGCAGCCGCTCGCGGTTCTCGTCGTTGTCGGCGCTGACCGTGAGGTGCAGTGTCGCGTCACCGGCGCGAAGCTCGCAGCGCCCGAACTCGAACTGGATGTGGCCGCTGTCGTCGTCGAAGGCGGCGTCGACCTTGTGGCCGAAGTGCTTGCAGAGCTGTCGCATGTACGGGACCGGCTTGTCGGTGGCGACGTCTGCCTGAGAGGTGAGTGTCGAAGTCATGGCCGCAACGTTAGCTGGAGGCGCCCGCCAGCCAGTGCGCCCCGCGCCGGTAGAGCTCCTGCACCTCGGGGCCGGTCAGGCCCGGCATGTCGCGCTTGACGTCATAGCCGATCTGGGTCTGGATATAGGCCAGGTGGCGATAGCCCGCGGGGAACTGCGCGAGCAGCGAGGGGTCGAGCCGCGGACCGGGGCCGCCCGACACCGGCGTCAGCCGATCGATCTCATAGATCGGCTGGCGCAGCACGAGGCGGTGCTCGGGTCCGACGTCCCCGCGGCGTTCGAGGAAGTCATAGAAGCGCCCGGTGCAGACCACGTCGCACTCGATGCCCTCGACGCTCGTGCGTTGCGTGATCGTCATCTTGGTCTGGGCGACCGCGCGGTCGCCGCTGACGTCGATGGAGCTGCCGCCCAGGAAGTGCAGGATGCGCACGCCGCGCTCGAACCCCTCGCGACTGACGCGGATGAACTCCGTGGCCGGGCCCTGGAACCAGGTGGCCATCATGACCCCGTCGTCGTGCCACACGGTGGCAAACCGCTCCCAGTCGCCGGCGTCGCGCCACACGACCCAGTTCTCGATGAGATCGCGGATGGACCGGCGGTCCTCGCTCACACGATCGTGGCCGCCTCGATGTTGGGGATCTGGCTGGTGGGCGGGATCGGCGGTCCGACCGTCCCGTCCAGCGGGGGCGTGCCGTAGCTGTGGAAGGTCTCGATCGTCTTGACGCCCCAGGCCTGGCCGCGAGCCCGCTCGGCCTGGGTCCAGCGGACGGGCTCGTAGGCCGGGTCGAAGATGAAGTGGGTGCCGGTGGTGACCTCGACCCGGTTGCCGCCGGGCTCGTAGACGTAGAGGAACATTCCCTGCGCGACGGCGTGCTTGGAGGGGGCTGCCTCGATGGGGACGTCGGCGTCGACGAACAGGTCGGCGGCGCGCAGGCACTCCTCACGCGTGTCCACGAACCAGGCGAGGTGGTGCAGCCGGCCGTGGCCGCCGGCGTGGTCACCGGTGTAGATGAGCTCGTGGGCGGCGATGGTCAGGCTCATCCAGGCCCCCGACTCCCCGCCGTCGTCGAGCACGATCTGCTCGTAGAGGCGGTAGCCGAGCTGCTCCTGCGCGAAACGGCGGTTGGCGGCGACGTCGGCGGCGAGGATGTTGACGTGGTCCAGTCGCTTGACCGAGGCGCCGCGGTCGACGTGGCGCTGGGGCACGTTCTTCAGGCGCGGGCGCAGCGCCTCGGGCGGGACGTAGCGATCCTGCTCGTAGAAGAGCTCGAAGCGGTGCCCGTCGGGGTCGCGGAAGACGTAGGCGGCGCCGTGGCCGTGGTCGCCCTCGATCCAGCCGTCGCCCAGGCCGGTGGCCTCGATGGCCTGGACGCGGCGCTGCAGCGCCTCGGGGTTCCAGGCGCGGATGGCGATATGCCCGAGGCCGGGCAGCTTGGCTTCGGTGAGCTTGAGGCCGTAGGGCTGATACTCGCCCCAGCCGCGCAGGAAGACGGACTGCCCCTCCTGGTGCTCGATCTGCATGCCGAACAGATCGACGAAGAACCGCAGGCTCTCGTCGGGGAACGGGGTGAGCAGCTCGGCGTGGGCGATATGGGCGAGATCGGGCGGTTCAGTCACGACGAGGGCGTTCCTTGCACGCGTTCGCGCAGTCCGTCCAGATCGTAGGACAGCTCGCCGGCCTGCAGCTTGACGCGCTTGACCCGCTCCTTGCCCTCGCGCTCACGCGACGCGTCCAGCACCTCGTCGACCCGCTCGGCCTCCACGATGGCGGCGCCGTCGGCGTCCAGCACCACGATGTCTCCCTGGCGGATCGTCGCACCGCCCACCTGCACGGGCTCGCCGATGGTCCCGGCGATGTCCTTGGTGGCGCCCTTGACGCGGACCCAGTGCGCCCAGATGGGCAGGTCCAGCTCCGCGAGCGTCTCGATGTCGCGGACCGAGGCGTCGATGAGCATGCCGGCAGCGCCCCGGGCCTTGGCCTGGGTGGCCAGCAGATCGCCCACCAGCGCCACCGGCCGCGGCTCGGGCATGGTCAGCACGATCACCTCGCCGGGTTGGACCTCGGCCATCACCGCGTGGACCATCAGGTTGTCGTCCTGGCCGCACCGCACCGTGCGCGCCGGGCCGGCCACGCGGGAGCCGGCGAGGATCTGGATGAGGTCGAGATCGACGTACCCGCGCCGGCCGCCGGCCTCATACACCGTGGCCGAGCCGAGCTCCGCCAGCTCCGTGATCGCATCACTCATAGGCTGCTCACCACCTGGGGGGTGACCCGCTGGAAGGCCTCGGCCTGACGGATCTCCTGGTTGCCCGAGGAGCGCCGCGCATGGTTGCCGCGGTGCTCGGCGCGCTCGGCGTAATAGGTGTGAAGGTACTTCTGGGCCTTCATCTCGGCCATCGCGGCGCGCTTGGCGTCCATGACGGCGGTGATGTCGACGAACGTGGTCGGCATGAAGTTGCACAGCTCGGGCTGGTGGGGCTCGAACAGGAAGAACTCAGGGGGCCGGACGGTCTTGAACGAGCTCTGCACGCCGGCGCCGGCAGCCAGGCTGCGGGCCCGGGCCACGCCGGCGTGGGCGATCGGGTGGTCGGGGTTGAAGGGATCGGTGTCGGTGTGGGTGATGAGCACGTCGGGGGCGAAGTCTCGGATCTCGTCAGAGATCCGCTGCAGCGCCTCGGCGTCGATCTCGAGTGGGTAGTCGCCCAGGTCAAGGCAGCGGAACTCCGCCCCGAGGTGGCCGGCGGCGCGCTCGGCCTCGCCGCGGCGCACGTTCTTGACGTTCTCCACGGTCTGGTCCTCCTCCTTCCACAGCTCGCCGGACTCGCCCTTCTCCCCGTAGGAGAGCGCGATGACCCGTCCCGCGCCGCCATCGGTGGTGGTGACGGCGAGGGCGCCGCCGGCCCGCCAGACGAAGTCGGCCGAGTGGGCGCCGATCACCAGCATCCGTCGGCTCACCACCGATCAGCCCCTGCCACGCGGCGCGTGTTGGCCACTGCCATCACCTGGACCTCCTCCTCGCTGAGACCGGCCTCGAGCAGCCGGTCGACCATGATCGCCATCCCGTCCTCCACCGGGGGGTTGAACACCTGGCCCAGGTCGGTGGACAGCACCGAGTGCTCCGGTCCGGCGGCGCGGATGTTGTCGATCCACTCCTCCCAGGCGATCTTGCCGGTGTGGGGCGTCGTCATGCACCGCTCGAGCAGGGCCCCCTTGGCCGCCAGCGCCTTCTGATCGGCGAGCGACAGGCTCTGGGCGGGAAACTCGGGGTGGGTGATGACGATCTCCTCGACGCCGGTCTCGATGGCCGCATCCACCACGGCGAAGATCTCGTCGCGGGCCAGATGCCCGGTGGCCAGCAGGAGGCCGTGGTGGGCGACGCGCTCCAGCACGGCGCGCGTCTCAGGCAGGACGGCGCCGGTGTCGTCGACCACCGGCACCGGAGGGATCTCGATCCCCTGCTCGCGCAGCTCGAGCTGGAGCTTGACCCACACCGGGACCTTGGCCCCCGGGGGCGCATCCCGCTCGTGGGACTCATTGACGGAGTCCACGGTAGGGAGCCACACGGTGCGCGCGCCCTCGCGCGCGGCCACCTCGACGGCAAGCGCATTGAGGCCGCCGACCGCGCGGTTGAGCGCGATCGCTCCCAGGGCCTGGACGCCGGGGACGGCGGCGCGGACGACGCCGGCGCGCTCGGCGGTGGAGGTGTAGTGGGACTTGAGGATGAACCCATCCAGCCCGAGCTTGGCAAAGCGCCGGGCGAGCGTGAGGTCGTCCACGATGCGCGAGACGACGTCGGGAGCGACGTGGATGTGGGTGTCGTAGGCGCCGCGCAGCAGCGCGCGGGCGCGGTGCGAGACGCGGATGGGCTCCTCGGACCCGGTCACTCCCGCTCCTGGCTGCGGCGCAGGGCATCGGCCACGTGCGAAAGGTGGGTGCGCATGGCCTCCTCGGCCGCACGGGGCTCGCCGGCCTCGATCGCGTCGACGATCGCCGTGTGCTCCGCGAACGACCGCTCGCTGCGGCCGGGAACGAGGATGGTGCGGTACTCGAAGCGCACCAGCTGCGAGCGCAGCCTGGCGATGAGCCGGTTGGCCGTCGCGTGGCCGCCGATCTCGCGCAGCCGCTTGTGCAGGATGGCGTTGGTGTCCGAGGCGGCCACCAGGTCGCCCGCGTCGAGCAGCCGGCGCATCTCGGCGAGGATGGCGCGCAGCTCGCCGACGTCATCCTCGGTGGCGTGGCCGGCGGCGCGGCGCACGGCGAGTCCCTCGAGCACGGCGCGGGCCTGCAGAATCTCGACGGCCTCGCCGAGGGCGACCCGGCGCACCCGTGCCCCGCGGTGAGGCTCGAGCTCCACCAGCCCCTCATGCTCCAGGCGGGCCAGCGCGGTACGCACCGCCGCCCGTCCGACGCCGAGCCGGCGCGTCAGGTCGGCCTCGACGAGGCGCTCGTTGGGAAGCAGGCGGCCGGCCACGATGTCGGCGCGCAGCTGGTCCTCGGGGCGGTCCCCGGCGTCCTGCAGCAGGCCGGCAGGATTGTCGACAATTTTGTCCACGAACGCAGCATAAACGGATTGCGCCTCGTGGGGTAGTTTGCGCATGCCGACCCCGGAGAGGAACGTGAGCGAGGACCGCCCCCGCAGTGCCGATTTCGTGCAGTCGCTGGAACGCGGACTGTTGGTCATCCGCGCCTTCGACTCCGAGCACCGCGAGCTGGGTCTCAGCGAGGTGGCCCGCATCTCCGGGCTCACCCGCGCCGCGGCACGGCGGTTCCTGTTGACGCTGGCCAAGCTCGGCTACGTCACCTTCTCGGACGGCCGCTTCGCTCTGACTCCGCGTGTGCTCGAGCTCGGGTATGCCTACCTCTCGTCGCTGAGCCTGCCCGAGGTCGCCCAGCCGCACATGGAGGCGCTGGTGGCCCAGGTCAACGAGTCGTCCTCGATCTCCGTCCTCGATGACACCGAGGTCGTCTACGTCGCTCGCGTCCCCACCCGGCGGATCATGAGCATCACCCTGTCGGTGGGCACGCGGCTGCCCGCGTACGCCACGTCGATGGGACGCATCCTGCTCGCTGCCCTGCCGGAGGCCGAGCTGTCGGCGAGGCTGGCAGGGATCGACATGCGCCCGCTCTCGTCGCACACCATCACCGACCCCGACGCTCTGCGCGCAGTGCTGGAGCGCGTCCGCCGCCAGGGGTGGGCCGCGGTGGACCAGGAGCTCGAGGAGGGACTGCGGTCGCTGGCCGTCCCCATCCACGACGCCGGCGGCGCGGTGGTCGCCGCCCTCAACGTGTCGGTGCACGCCTCGCGCGGGACCATGACCACCCTGCGCCGCGACATCCTGCCGCTGGCCCAGGAGGCCGCGGTGGCCATCGAGGCCGATCTGCGGCGCGCCACCGGGGCCGATTCGCGGTCGCTGCGGCGCTGAGGAGCCGGGCTCGCCCTCAGGCGGTGACGACCCGGTCCTCGTCCGGCGCCATCTCCCGCGCCAGCCGGGTCAGCAGCCCCGTCAGCTCCGCGTTGCCCTCCGGCTCCCAGCCGGAGCACACGCGCGCCAGGCTCGCGCGCCGCTCCTCCACCAGCCGCTGGGCGATGGCCCGGCCCGCGGGGGTCACCCCGACGACCCGCCCGCGGTCCTCCCCGGCGGCGGGATCGCGCAGCAGCAGGCCGCGCTCGTCGAGCTCGCGCATGGCGCGCTGCCCGACCTCGAGTGGGATGGCGAAGCTCTCGCACAGCGCGGGGATGCTGGCCGGGTGGGCGGCGTCGGTCTCGGCGAGACGGACGATGAGCCAGGCCGCCGCGGGGGAAAGGTCCACGCCGGCGCGTTCCACGAGTTGCGCCACCAGCTCGCGGCGCCCCTCGCGGCCGATCAGCACGCTCATGGCCCGCGACGCCTCGGCCAGCGAGTCGGTGGGTCGCGGCGCGGCGAAGGACTCGCCGATCCCGGTGCTGGCGGTCACGGTCTCGCGCAGCGGGCGCTGCTCGAGCGCCCAGCTGAACAGGAAGGCGACAGCGGCCACGCATGCGGCGACGATGAACACCGTGGAGAGCGCGTTCGTGAAGGCGGTGAGGTAGGCCTCGTGGATCGGTCCGGGCAGGCGCTTGAGCGCTGCGGGATTGAGACCGGCTCCGGTGCCCACGGAGCCCGCCGCGGAGCGCGGCAGTGCTGAGGCCAGCTCCGCGCTCAGACGGTTGGAGAAGATGGAGCCGAGCACCGCCGTGCCCACCGAGCCGCCGATCGAGCGAAACAGCGTGGCGCCCGAGGTGGCCACGCCGAGATCCTTGTAGTCCACGGCGTTCTGGACGGCCAGCACCAGCACCTGCATGGTCAGCCCGAGACCCAGGCCCAGCACGAACATGAATGCCGAGGCGGCCGCTCGCGTCGTCTGCGGGTCCATGGTGGAGAGCAGGAACAGGCCCACGACCATGATGGCGGTGCCCGCGATCGGGAACGGCCGGTAGCGACCGGTGCGGCTGATGATCTGACCCGAGGCGATCGAGGTGACGAGCAGCCCGCCCATGAGCGGCAGGATCTGCAGCCCCGAACTGGTGGGGCTGGCGCCGAGCACCACCTGGAGGAACAGCGGCAGGTAGGTCACCGAGCCGAACAGGGCAAACCCGACCACCAGCCCGATGGCGCTGGTGACCGAGAACACCCGGTCGCGGAACAGGTGAGGCGGCAGCACCGGCTCGGCGGCTCGCTGCTCGACGAAGACGAAGGCCCCAATGAGGATCACGGCCAGGACGCCGAGCCCGATGATCTGCGCCGAGCCCCAGGCATAGCTCGTCCCGCCCAGCGTGCACAGGAGCACGATGGCCGTGAGCGCCGCGGCGAGCAGCGCGGCGCCGAGATAGTCGATGCGGTGGTGGGTCTCGTCCTGGCGCGAGGGCAGCGTCACCGCCAGGACGGCGAACGCGGCCACGCCGATCGGCAGGTTGACGTAGAAGATCCAGCGCCAGGACAGGGTGGTGGTGAAGAAGCCGCCCAGCAGCGGGCCGATGACGCTGGCCAGCCCGAACACGGCGCCGAAGTACCCCTGATAGCGACCGCGTTCGCGCGGCGACACGACGTCCCCGATCGCCGCCATCGTGCCCACCATGAGCCCACCGCCGCCCAGGCCCTGGAGCGCGCGGAAGGCGATCAGCTGGTCGAGGTTCTGGGCCGCCCCGCACAGCGCCGAGCCGATCAGGAAGACGACCAGCGCGATCTGGAGCACGATCTTGCGCCCGTAGAGGTCGCCCAGTTTGCCGTAGACGGGCGTCACCGCGGTCTGGGCCAGCAGGTAGGCGGTCACCACCCAGGAGATGTGGCTGAGGCCGCCGAGGTCGCCGACGATCGTCGGTAGGGCGGTGGACACGATCGTCTGATCCAGCGCCGCCATCAGCAGCACCAGCATCAGGCCGGTGAAGACGACGGCGATGCTGCGGTGGCTGTCGACGTCTGTCGTTGTGGCTGTGGCGCCGGAGGCGCTCACTCGGTGCCGCCTGCCATCGCGTCCTCGCAGATCACGTCGTCAGCGATCATACGGCCGCCGAACGGACTCAGTCGCCGGCGCCGGCGCCGATGCGATCCCCGGCGGCGCGCCGCGGCTCGTGTCGCGAGCGGGTGCGCGCCGTGGCCTCGGTGACCACCCACACGCCCAGCGCCAGCAGCGCGGTGGCCGCGCCGAGGAGGCAGACGCCGCCCCAGCCGCTGGAGCCATACAGCAGCGAGGCGAGGGCCGACCAGGCGGCGCCGCCCAGGAAGTAGGCCACCATATAGGCCGTGGTGAGGCGGCTGCGGGCCTCGGGGCGCAGTGAGTAGATCGCGCTCTGGTTTGAGATGTGCAGACCCTGCACGCCCAGGTCCAGGAGCGCAATGCCGGCGATCAGCGCGATCACGGAGCTCTTGCCCAGCGCCAGGACCCCCCAGCTGACCAGCATCACCAAGATCGAGGCGGTGGTGGCGCGGCCGTTGTAGCCCCGGTCGGCCAGCCGGCCGGCGCCGGAGGCGGCCAACGCTCCGATCACCCCGACGAGCCCGAACAGCCCGATCACCGCGTCGCCGTAGTGATACGGCGCTCCGGAGAGCAGGAAGGCCAGCGACGTCCACAGCGCGCTGAAGCAGCCGAAGTCCAGGGCGCCCACCAGCATGCGCTGGCGCAGCGCCGGCTCGGTGCGGATGAGACCGGCGATGGAGCGCAGGAGGCCGGCGTAGGAGAGGTCGGTGGTGCGCGGGACGCGGGGCAGGGCGCGACGCAGGGTGGCGGCCAGCGTCACCATGGCCGCCGCGGCGAACCAGAACACCACCCGCCACCCCAGCGCGGCGGCGAGCACACCGCTGATCGTGCGGGCCAGCAGGATCCCGATGAGCAGCCCGCTCATCACGGTGCCCACCACCGAGCCGCGCTCGTGGTCGGCCGACAGCGAGGAGCTCATGGGGACGATCACCTGGGCCACGACCGAGCTGACTCCCACCACGGCGAGGGCGGCTCCGAAGACCGCAAAGGCCGGCGCGGTCGCGGCCACGACCATTCCCACGGCGGTCACGAGCATGGTGAAGGTGATCAGGCCACGGCGCTCGTGCAGATCGCCCAGCGGCACGACGAGGGCGAGGCCGACGACGTACCCCAGCTGGGTGACGGTGATGAGAAGCCCGGCGGTGCCGTCAGAGACGCCGAACGCCCCGGCGAGGGTGTGCAGCAGCGGCTGGGCGTAGTAGACGTTGGCCGCGGCGGCCCCGCAGGCGAGCGCCAGCAGCAGCACGAGTCCACGGCT
>DASXJW010000174.1:0-2773 GCA_036497165.1 Solirubrobacteraceae bacterium | reverse complement strand
TGGTTCTACGTCCTCGAAGGTGAGCTCACGATCTGGGTCGACGGCGAGACCCATGTCGCACCAGCCGGCTCGTTCGTCCTCGGGCCGCGCGACATCCCGCACACGTTCATCGTGAGCTCGGAGATGGCGCGGTTCCTCCTGGTCACCGAGCCCGGCGACTTCGCGGGCTTCGTCCGCGCGCTGGCCGAGCCCGCCCCCGGCCCGGAGCTCCCGCCCGGTCCACCCACGCCGCCCGACATGGAGCTGGTGATGAAGACGGCCGCCGACTACGGCCTGGAGATCCTCGGCCCTCCCGGCGTCCCGGCCTGACTCCGAAGGAGACAGAACATGACGATCGAGACCCTAAGCAACTCCGCGTCGACCGAGAACTCCTAGGCACCTTTCTCGAGGGATTCCCCGACCTGCACCTCGACGTGCAGGACACCGTGGCCGATCAAGCGATGAACGCCCAGCGGATCCTGTTCACCGGAACGCACACCGGACACTTCCGCGGCCTGCCACCATCGGCCGCAAGGTGCACTTCTCCAGCCTCGAGATCAGCCGGATGGTCGACGGCAAGGCCGCCGAGCACGGTTCCAGATGGACACCCTCACGATGTTCGAGCAGCTCGGCCTGCGAGTCGTCCCAGGCCCCGACTGCTTCCACGGCTCATGACCGCGCCCCTCATGAGGCGCTCACAAAAGTGGCGGCGCTGAGCCGGCCAACAGCCGCTTGGGCTCGCGCCAGTCCACCCGATCGAGGCCACCCGTCCGACAAGAGCACTCGCACCCATCCGCAAGTAACGCGCCGACGCAATATCAGGGAACTCACACCAACTGGCGAGCAGACGCGCTCCTCGCCAGATGGGGGTCGTCCCATCCGAGGCTGGCATTGCGCGCATGCCCATGCAACCCCGCCGACGAGTCCGGCCGGCGCTCACGAGTGGGCTCCGCGAAGAGGACTTGCCACCGCCGGCCTCCACAGCGCACGAGCGCCTGGTCGACAACCAACGGCCCGCCTCTAGCCGACGGAATCACGAAAGCAGCAGTCCGGTTCTCGAGGAGCCGCGCGCGGGCGGCGCCAGATGTGCGCGCGCCCTCCTCGTTTTAGACGGGCCGGCCCAGCGCGTCGGAGACCACGTCCTCGATCGACGTCCCCAGGTCCTTGAGGAGCACGACGGCGGCGTTTCGTCCCGGACCACCGGTGATGGACCCACCGGGATGGGTGGTCCCGCCGGTCTGGTAGAGGCCAGGGATGGGCATCCGGTGCTGCGCCCAGCCGGGCGCGGGCCGCAGAGGACCGCTCTGCGCCAGGGTTCGGTCACCGCCGTGGAAGGTGCCGTGGATCATGTGCTCGTTGTGGGCCTCGATGTCCTCCGGCCCACGCGCCAGGCGGGCCAGGATCACGTCTTCGGTGAAATCCGGGCACACCGCCCTCAGCCGCTCCAGCAATCGGCTGACCTGGCCGTCGCGCCGCTCGGGATAGCCGTACGCATTGGGCGCGAGGATCTTCACCGTGTGGCGGCCGTCGGGCGCGCGGCCGGGATCGGCCAGGGTGGGCGTGCCGACCAGGACCCATTGCGGATCGTCGCACCAGTGACCGTCGCGCACTTGGCGGTTAAACGCGATGACCTCCGCGGGAAAGCCGGCCAGGCCCGCCGAGACCGCGCTGCGTGGCCCGTCGGGTGCGGCGAATTCCGGTGCGTGCGTCGTCAACAGGTACGTCGCGCTGCACGGCATGCCCACGTCGAAGGTCTCCACCGCGTAGAGAAACTCCTCGGGCCACAGCTCGCGGGGGGCCATGCCCACCAGATGCTGGACGTGGATCGTGGACACGACCGCCTCGCGCGCGAGGAACCGCTCCCCGGCCTCGGCCTCGACCCCGACGCAGCGCCCGTTCTCGACGATCAGGCGGCGGACCCGCCGGCCGCAGAGGATCGTGCCGCCGCGCGCCTCGATCGAGGCCACGATCGCGTCGGTCAACTTGCCCGAGCCCCCCCGAGGCATCGTCCATGACCGCTGCTGGCGGCCAAAAACGACGGAGTAGGCCAGCGTTCCAGAGCCGGGCATGTCCACGGGCACCAGCGTCTGAAAGGCCTGCCACAGCAGGAAGGCCTGGATATGGGGCGACTCGAACTCATGGCGGATAACGTCCCATGCCGACATCGCCCGGCGGCGCAGCCAGAGGTTGCCGCGCGGATGGTCGCGCAGGCGCTGCTCGAGCCCTGGGCCGAACCCCACCGGCGTGAAGTTCGCCGCGCTAAAGATGTGCTTCACCTCGTCGTAGTCGGCGAGCAGGCGGCGATACGCCCGGGCATCCGCCGGCGAATACCGCGAGATCTCCTCGCAGGTACGGTCGAGATCGAGCCATGTCGTGAGATGCGCGCCATCGGGGAACGCTACGTGGGCAAACGGATCGGGCATGAGGTACTCGAGGCCATGGCGCGCAAGCAACCCGAGCTCGTCATCTGCAAGGAGCGGGTTGGCCTGGATGAGCGTGTGTCCCGTCGAGCACGAGTCGACCGCGTAGCCCGGCCCGAGCAGCTCCTCGCACTTGGCACCACCGCCCGGGGCCGCCTGGCTCTCTAACACGACCACCTCTCGCCCTGAGGCAGCCACGTAGGCCGCGGTGATGAGCGCGTTGTGGCCCGCCCCGGCGACGATGACATCTGCGGTTGTGGTCGCGCCCATGAATCCTGTTGCAAACGTTTGCAGCCCGCTAGCCTAGTCACGCGCGCGGCCGGGTGTCAAGCCGCTCCTCAGCGGAGGCAGCGGAGGCAGCGGAGGCAGCGGAG
>DASXJW010000173.1:0-3005 GCA_036497165.1 Solirubrobacteraceae bacterium | reverse complement strand
GCGGCCGCCGGGCAGCATGCTGTGCGAAGGTTCCACCCGGCCCTGAGCCACGATGGGCGTGCGGGTGCAGAGGGGCAGCACCGCCACGGAGTGGGTCTGGTGATGGCGTGATCGCCGTCGCTGAGCGCGCGTCGTCTGTGGTGCGCAGCCGCTTCGCCTCCTACTCGCACGCCCTGCCGCGTCGCGGTCTCATCCTGGTCCTGGCCGCAATCGGTCTGGCCGGGTGTGGGGCCTCCACGACCACCGCCACCAGCGCTCCCGCGCCGGCCAGTTCGACGGGCGCGCACCATCGGGCCAAGCCCCCGCACCACCACCGCAAACAGACGGCTGTCCCCGCGCCGCGCGCCGTCGCCGGTAGCGCCGCGGCCGCGTTGGCGAAGCTGCCGGTCAAGGGCCGCGCGCCCAAGACCGGCTACAGCCGCACGCAGTTTGGCGACGGTTGGGGTCATACCGGCGGTTGTGACACGCGAGACCGGATCCTCACCCGCGACCTGACCGCCCGCACCTACCTGGACGCCTGCCATGTGGGGTCGGGCATGCTCGTGGACCCCTACACCGCGCGGCCGATCCACTATGTCCGCGGCGCCAGCGAGGTTGACATCGACCATGTCGTCGCCCTGTCGGACGGCTGGCAGAAAGGCGCGCAGCAGTGGAGCCCGGCGACACGGGAGGCGTTCGCCAACGACCCGCTGGAACTGCTTGCCGTCGACGCGCGTGTCAACCGCGCCAAGGGTGACGGCGACGCCGCCACCTGGCTGCCCGACAACAAGCCCTTCCGCTGCTCCTACGTCGCCCGCCAGGTCGCGGTCAAGGTCAAGTATCAGCTGTGGGTCACCCAGGCCGAAAAGGACGCCATCGGGCGCGTCCTGGCAACCTGCCCGCGCCAGAAGCTGCCCGCGCCCGGCGCGCCCATCCACCTCACCCCACCACGTACTCCCAC
The DNA here is from genome assembly GCA_036497165.1 of Solirubrobacteraceae bacterium. Lineage (GTDB taxonomy): Bacteria > Actinomycetota > Thermoleophilia > Solirubrobacterales > Solirubrobacteraceae > Palsa-465. Next base: position 2,065 of record DASXJW010000173.1, on the reverse strand, counting down.
GGCCAGCGCCACCACGCCCGTCCAGCCGGCGCCGTCCCCCGCACCGGCCAGCCCGGGCACCCCCAACAAGCCGGTGTCGGAGGTCAACTGCTCGGACTTCGCCACGCACGCCGCCGCCCAGGGGTGGTTCACGGCGCACGGCGGATCAGCGGTCAACGACGTGGCGGGCCTGGACGGAAACCACGACGGCACCGCCTGCCAGGACCTCCCGTAGGCAAGCCGACGGGACACTCCGATCACGCGGCCTGAGACTCGCCGCCCGACGCGGCACCGGTCATGTACCCATCTCCCAGTGGCAACTGGGGTGCGCGCTTCTGAAGCTGCACCTTCGGAGGCCTAGCGAGGCGACCATGCGCGTGTGCCGCGGCGTGCGCAACCAGCGAGGGCGACGGCGCTTGGTCTGAAAGCACCTCTGACGCGACGGCGCCGTGGCAGGCCGCCCAGCTCGCTACGCGTATCGACGCGGCGTCGTGCGCGAGACGTGAGAACCCATGTGATCCTGCGGACGTACCCCCGACAGGGAACGGATCGTCAGACACGGGGGACACATGAGCTCAACTGCAGGGCCTTGGGATCGTCAGGCCGCGGCCCCAGCCGTCGACGAGCGAGGGTGTCACTCACCGCGGTCGCCGTCGGCGCGCGGCGTGTGAGGACCGGCGCTGGCGCCTGCGGCGCAACGCCTCGGCGGCCTCGATGACCACCGCGAGCGGCTGGGCAGCGGGTCCGATAGGGGCGAGCGTTGGTGCCCTGAGAGTGCCGTGACGGCGGTGCGAAACATATGTTCGCATGAGCGAGCATGCCACTCCGTACGGCCGATTTCGTCGCGCGGTCGACTCGGGCAGCGAAGTCCTGATCCTCTCGGCCGCCAGACAGCTGCCACGCGTGGCGCTCAGCGATGCGCTCAGGATCTGCTTGGTGCTGCACGACGGCGATCCGGACCGCTACGAGCGAGCCGCCGTCCGGTGGGTGGGCAGGTTCGCGCTGGAAGCGCGCGAGGTGACCGTGAACGCGATCCGCGGAGCCGCCGAGGCGCTCGACGACCTGCCGGACCAGCCAGCGGAAGCGATGGGACGCTTGCAACGCCTGTGCGTCGCCCACGGCGTGTCGTAGGGCCAGCGGATCCAGACGGCTCCGCTCGCTCGCGCGGAAGGCGGGTGATCAGGGGTCCGGAGAACTATTCGGGAGGAGGGGCCTGGCCGTCGTCAGCAGCCGGCCGATGTGACTCTGCGTGGTCAGCCATGCCGCTGTCATTGGCCGGGAGCGCGGACTGCGGCGCGCCTGCCTGCACCTCCGCCTTGAGGCGGGCGAGCTCGTCGTCGACAGCGCTCTCGGCGCCGAGCTGGTCAAGCTGGCGATCGACGTCGTCCTGGCCGGGGCCGAGCGCTGTCAGATCCCCAAAGGTCCCCGCCCTGTCAAGCTCATCGACGGCCTCCGCGCGAGCCTTCATCGTCTCGGTCTTGTCGAGGGCGCGCTGCGTCGCCATGCCGACGTCCGCCATCGAGTCACCGACTCCCGTGGAGGCCTCGGAAAACTGGACCTGCGCCTCGGCAGCCGAGTACTGGGCCTTGATGACTTCCTTCTTTGAGCGGAACTGCTCTGTCTTCGCCTCGAGCTGCTTCTCGGAGTCGATCAGCTTCTCCTGCTGTGACTCGAGGTCTGCGATCTGTTGGTCGAGCGACGCAGCCTCCTGAACGGTCAGCTGCTTGCGCTCGAGCGCTGCGCGAGCGAGATCCTCACGTCCCGCGGACATCGCCTGGCGCGCCTGAGCGTCGAGCTTGGCGCCCTGTTCACCGAGCTGTTGCTGCTGGAGCGCCAGTCGCTTCTTGGCGGTGGCGATGTCGGCGATCCCCTTCTTGACTTTCTGGAGGTTCTCGACCTGGCGCTGATACGCATAGTCGAGCGTCTCGCTCGGGTTCTCGGCGCGGTCAACCTGCTTTGAGATCTTCGACTTGACCACGGTCGAAAGCCGTCCTCTCAGTCCGGGCATCGAAACCTCCTAGCGGCTTCGCAATGGGCGTGGCTCACACATCTGAGCGTACTCCGGTCCACGCAGCCGCTTGAGCCC
>DASXJW010000172.1:0-6039 GCA_036497165.1 Solirubrobacteraceae bacterium | reverse complement strand
CCACGAGACCCTGGCCCCGGGCGGCGAACGCGATCGCCGCGGCCGCGCCGGGGTCGGTCCTCAACGCGGGTCCCTCCTGCTGCAGCGTCGGGGTGAACCACAGCTTCACCGCGCCCTCCCGGTAGCCCGCCGTGACGAAGCGCCGTCCTCCCGGCTCAAAGGCCAGGCTGGTGATGGGCGCCGAGGCCGCGATGAGCGACGGAGCGGTCTGCTCCCCGGTCGCCGGGTTCCAGAGGTCGACGGTCCCCGCCGCGGTGCCGGTGGCCACCATCCCGTTGGGGGCGAAGGCGACGGAGGTGGCGCCGCTCGGCGGACTGAGGGTCTGGGTGGTGGTTCCGGTGGCGCTGTCGAGCACGACGACGCGACCGTCCGGCAGGCCGATGGCGAGGAGCGCCCCGTCGGGCGAGAAGGCCAGCTGGTCAGAGCGGCCCGATCCCGATCCCACCTCCAGCTCGCGCGGCGCTCCCACCAGCGTGCCGGTCGCCGTCTGCCAGGTGGCGAGGAACGCCGCGGGCAGGGCGGGCAGATCGGGCGTCGGGTGGGTCTCGTTGCGATCGGTGGCCGACAGCAGGCGCCCATCGGGTGAGAAGGCCAGCGCCTGGATCGCCTCGGGGCGGCCGATGAGCGCGTGCAGCCCCAGGAGGGTCTGCCCCGGCCGCGGCCGTCCGGCCACGTTCCACAGTTGCACGAACCCCGAGTGGCCGGCCACCGCCACCACCGGCGCCGCCGGTGACCAGGCCAGCGCGGTGATGCCGTCCGCGTCGTCCACCCGGAACGTCGCCCGTCGCGCCAGCGTCCGCGTGGAGAACACCCCCACCGTGTCGGCGCCGAGCCGGGCCGCGAACTCCGAGCCGTCGGCCGAGGTGGCCGCCGGCGGCACGAGCGGGGCCAGCGCGGCGCAGCACCCCAGCCCCGCCCCCAGCGACGCGCTTCGGCCGAACTGCCGGGTGCCGGTGAGATCCCACGCCAGCACGTCCCCGTCCAGAGAGGAGGTGTAGAGCGTGGTCCCGTCGGGGCTGACGGTGGCGCTCTGGACCTGGCCGGTGGGCCCGCTGAGCTCTTGCAGCGGCGTGGCCGCGCGCGGGTCCCAGACGATGACCGAGTTGTCGCTGCCGACGGTGGTCGCCGTCTCCCCGGTCGGACCGAAGAACGCCGCCGCCACCGCGACCTGATGCGTCGCGCCCCCAGGGCGGGCGCGGCCGGTCGCGGTGTCGAGGAACCAGACAGCCCCACTGCGCTCGCCCAGCACGACCCGGCTGCCGTCGGCACTGACGGCGGCGGTCGCCGGCCTGGCCGCCGCTCCGGCCAGCACCACGGTGCCCAGACGCTGCAGCGTGTCGGCGTCGAAGGTGCTCACGGCCCGCGCCGACACCACCACCAGCCGCCGCCCGCCCTCGGTGAGACGGATCGCGACCAGCGGGCCGGAGCCGACGCGCGCCGGAGCGAGCGCTCGGCCGCCGGGCAGCGACCACCGGTCCACGTAGGCGCCGGCCGGCCGCCCGGACGGGTCCAGCGCCCAGTAGGCGTAGACGGCGAACTGATCCCCAGGGTCGATGGCGATGCTGCCGTCGGGGATGTCGGCGGTGCTCTCCCCCATGAAGGCCGCGTCGGGCTGGAGCTGGCGGCGAAGTGCCAGGGTCCGCGGGTCGCGCACCTCCAAGCGCTGCGCCCCGGCCTGCTCGCTCGGGTAGATGAGCATGGTGTCGTCGGCCGAGTAGACGGGAGCCTGATCGCCGCTGAAGTCGACCAGGGGCCGCGCGACGGCGACGCGGGTGGTGGCATCGCTGAAGCGGATCGTGCCCGCCCCGGAGTCGGCGACCGCCAGCGTGCGACCGTCGGGGCTCAGCGCCACCCGGTCGGGCGAGCCCGCCGGGAGCGCGAAGGACCGCATCACGGCCGGCGTCCGCAGCAGCGTTGTCAGCAGCGACCCCTCGGTCTGCTCAGAGCGGTTGAGCCTGACCGCCTCGCGGGCGAGCAGCATGGCCAGGTCCAGGCTCGGCTCGCTCACTGCCTCGGTGCCGAGCTGGCGTCCCAGCGCGGCGCGGGCGTCGGTCCTGGCCGCCCGGGCAGCGTCGTTGGCGCTGTGCTGCTTGACCAGCGCCAGCGCGCCGGCGCCGAGCGCCACTATGAGCAGTGCCACCGCCGCGATGCCCAGGTTGCGCAGGCGCCGGCGGTGGGCGCGCTGGCGCTCGGCGTCGCGCCGGGACTCAAGGCGGCTGACGTCGATGAAGTCGCGCTCCACGGCGTTGAGCCAGTCGAGGTTGCGCGCGCTCCAGGCGAGCGCGTTGGCCAGGCGCGCTCCGCGATAGAGCTCTCCAGGATCCCGTCCGTTGTGATCCCACTCGCGGGCCGCGGCGATGAGATGGGCGTGGAGGCGGCGGCCGGCCCGGTCCTCCTCCAGCCAGGCGCGGTAGCGCGGCCATTCCCACAGCAGCGCCTCGTGGGAGAGCTCGACGTCGCCGTCGCCCACGGTGATCAGACGGGCGTCGATCAGGGTGGACAGCACCCGGGCGCCGTCGTCGACCCGCTCGAGCTCGGCCAGCGCCACCCGGCGGCGCGCGAGCGCCCCCTCGTCGCCCACCACCAGGCGCATCAGGATGTTGCGCGCCGCCCGCCGCTCGCGCTCGGTGAGTTGCGCGTACGCCGTCTCGGCGAGACGGCCGACGGCGCCCCGGACCCCGCCACTGCGGCGGTAGGCCTCAAAGCGCAGGATGTGCCCGTCGCGGGCCCGCCACAGCTCCAGCAGCGCGGTCGACAGGAGCGGGAGACCGCCCGGCTCGTCGGCCACCTCGGCAACCAGCGCGTCGACGAGCGGGCGCTCGATGGCAAGGCCGGCGCGCGCCGCCGGGCCCTCGATCGCTTGGGTCAGCTCCTCGCGGTCCATGGGCCCGACGAGCGCGTGGCTGTGGCTGAGCAGCTCCGCAAAGCGCTGGTGAGCTCCGATCCGCCCGTAGAAATCGGCGCGCAGGGCACACACCACCAGCGCGCGTCGCTGCGGCTCCCGCGCCGCCGCGGCCAGCAGATCCAGGAACCGCGCTCGCTCGGCGTCGCTTTCACAGAGCGTGAACATCTCTTCGAGCTGATCGACGGCGATGACGAGCCCCTCGCTTGGCCCCAACCGCGCCAGCGTCGGCTCGAGCCCCTCGCCGCTGAGCGCGCGGCCCAGTTCCGCGCAGGGGTGGGCGCCGGGCCTCAGCAGCACCTGGCGCCAGCCGGCGCTGCGGGGGAGCGCGCCCGATTTGAGCGCGGGTAGCAGTCCGGCGCGCAGTAGCGAGGACTTCCCGATCCCCGAGGGCCCGAGGATGCCGACCAGGGTCGACTCGGCCGCCCGGGCCACGAGGTCGGACACGAGCCGATCGCGCCCGCGGAAGTACTCGGCATCGCCGGTGTCGAACGACGCCAACCCCTTGAACGGACACACCAGCCGGGAGGCGAGCGGCGGGTCCGCGCGGCGCGCCCTGAGCGAGGCGTCCTGGCGCAGCACCATCTGCTCGAGGTCCTGCAGGGCGTGAGTCGGCTGCAGGCCGAGCTCCTCGCGCAGCAGCTGGCTGGTCTGGCGGTACACCTCGAGCGCGTCGGCCCGCCGCCCCGCCCGGTAGAGCGCGAGCATCTGCTGCTGGCGGAGCCGCTCGCGCAGCGGCTCGGCGGCGACGAGGGCCTCCAGCTCGGGGATGAGCTCGGCGTGAAGCCCGACGGCCAGATCGGCATCGATGCGCTCCATCAGCGCCAGCAACCGCAGCTCCTCCAGGCGCCGCGCCTCGCCGGCGAGGAACTCGATCGTCGCCAGATCGGCCAACGCGGGGCCGCGCCACAGCGCCAGGGCCTCACGCAGGCGGATCGCGCCGCCGGCCGGGTCGCCGGCGGCCAGCGCCTGGCGGCCCTCGTCGAGGAGGCGCTCGAAGCGGCCGGAATCGAGCTGGTCGTCCCCGAGCGAGAGCAGGTAGCCGCCGGGCCGGGTGACGAGCAGATCCTCCTCGCCGGCGCGAAGCGCCCGGCGCAGCCGTGACACGGCGACGTGCACGGCGTTGGCGGCAGAGGCGTCGCCGCCGAACAGGTGGTCGATGAGCCGGTCGGTGGTGACCAGCTCATTGGCGCGGATGAGCAGCAGGGCCAGCAGGGCGCGCTGTCGCTCGCCGCCCAGCCGGAGGGTGGCACCGTCGCGCGACACCTCCAGCGGACCCAGGACGCGGAACTGCGTCAGCGCGCGTACCTCAATCCCCATCGCGCCGATTATGCGTGGTGCTCAGGCGGGGTGCAAACGACGTCCACGGCATCTTGGCTGACAGGGCAGGTCAGCGCATCGTCAGCCGCCGGTCACGACGCGTGCCGACGATACCGCGTGGCGGATGAGGCCACGTCCCTACGACAGAGGAGGCGCCGATGAGGTGTAGTCGCGGCGTGACCACGATGGCGGTCACGGGAATATTGACGCTGGCGGTGGCAGCGTGCGGGAGCAGCGGGGGCGGCTCCTCGGGCTCGGGATCGAGCGGGAGCGGGAGTCCGAGCGGGAGCTCGGGCGCCGAGCCCAGCGCCACGCAGTCCGTGCCGTTGAAGGCGGGCGAGAACCCGGTCGGCCAGGTCCTCACCGGCTCGTCCAAGAAACACGGCGGGACCCTGACCATCTACTCCAGCGAGGACTTCGAGCACCTCGACCCCGGTGAGTCCTACTTCACGGCTGACTACGGGATCGACCAGCCGACTCAGCGGGCGCTGTTCGCCTACCGGCCCAACACGACGAATGTGCTCAGCGCCGATCTCGCCACGGTCGTCCCCACCACGGCCAATGGCGGCATCACCGATGGCGGTAGGACCGTCACCGTGCACCTCCACCACGGCGTGCACTTCAGCCCGCCTGTCAACCGCGAGGTGACGTCGGCGGACGTCGCCTACGCGATCGAGCGCGGCGCCAATCCCAATGTCGCTAGCCCGTATTTCGGCGCGTACTTCGGGGCGGGTGCGTCGGCGCCGCTGGAGGGCGCGCAGAGCCCGAGCTACAAGGGCGGCCCTATCCCGGGCATCAAGACGCCCGACAGGTACACCATCGTCTTCCATACGATCAAGCCCTCCGGATCCTTCCTCGTGGGAGCGCTGAGCCTCCCGCTGTCCGCGCCGGTCCCCGAGAGCTTCGCCGGCCCGATGGACAAGCAGTCGCCGACGACCTATGGCACCAAGTACCTCGTCGCCACCGGCCCGTACATGATCAAGTCCGACGCCAAGACCGGGCTGTTCCAGGGCATCGGCTACCAGACGGGCAAGTCGCTGACGCTGGTGCGCAACCCCAACTGGGACGCCAAGACCGATTTCCGTCCCGGCTACCTCGATCGCGTCAACTTCGTGATCGGTGGTGACGCGACCGTCATCGGCCAGCAGGTCCTCAAGGGCTCGGACACTGCCCAGTTCGACACCCCGGCGCAGTCGACGGTGAAGCTGGCCTACCAGCAGTACCCGTCGCAGATCACGTTCACGCCCGGGTCAGGCGACCACTACGTCTCGCTCAACAACGCCGCCGGTGTGTTCAAGAACGTCAACCTGCGCCGCGCGGCGTGGGCCAACCTGGACCGAGCGGCGATCATCAAGCTCCGCGGTGGCTCCCTCACCGGCCAGCCCGCGACCCACTTCATCTACCCGGGTGTCGACGGCTATGACCAGGCCGGCGGAGCAGCCGGTCCGCAGGTGCCGTGGAACGAGAGCGTGACCGGCAACCTGAAGGTCGCGGAGAAGTACATGAAGGCGGCCGGCTATTCCTCGGGCAAGTACACGGGCAGCCAGACCGTCCAGATCGTGGGCGCCAGCAACGGCAACGACCCGGCGATCATCCAGCTGGTCAACACCGACCTCACCCAACTCGGGTTCAAGACGCACGTGAGCCTGGTGGACCAGTCGGTGATGTACGCCAAGTACTGCGGCGTGCCCAAGCAGGAGATCGACGTGTGCCCCACGGGCGGCTGGCTCCGCGATTTCGCCGATCCGCTGACCGTGCTGTACGTGCCGTTCTACGGCCCGGCGATCACCCCCACCAACAACTCCAACTGGGGTCAG
>DASXJW010000171.1:0-23385 GCA_036497165.1 Solirubrobacteraceae bacterium | reverse complement strand
GGCAGCCTGACCCTCTTTCAGGTCGTCCGGGAGCTCCAAGCGCTCCTGGCCTGCTGGCACGGAACCTGCCCCGTCTGCCGCAGAGAACTGCCGCCCGAACACCCGCTACGAGGACCACCAACCTAACGGAGCACTACTAGTCACCCGTCTCGATCCCCGGTGGGTTCGGCCTCGAGCTCCCGTCCACGACCCCGGCCCGGCGGTCCAGCAGCGGCCAAACCAGCTAAGCGGCGACGACCATGGTCTTGACCGCCGCCGTCACTTCGTCGGCGATCTCGACCACCACCATGTAGGTGCCGATGTTGCGGATCGGCTCCTCGAGGTGGATCTTGCGGCGATCGATCCTGATGCCGCGCGCGTCCCGGATGGCATCCGCGATGTCCTGGGTCGTGACCGACCCGAACAGCCGCCCATCGTCACCCGCCTGCTGCGGGATCGTGAGCACGGTCCGCCCGAGCACCGCGGCGCTCTCGCGCGAGCGCTCCTCGGCCTCTCGCTCGGCCCGCTCGGCATCCTCGCGCCGCCGCTCCGCGACCTTGATCGACGACGTGGTGGCGGGCTCGGCGAGCTTGCGCGGCTGCAGGTAGTTGCGCAGGTACCCGGCCGACACGTCGACCACGGTGCCACGCTCCCCGAGCTGCTCCACGTCCTGAAGGAGGATCGCCTGCGGCATGCCGCTGAGCTCCTACCTACCGGTCGCGGTCGCGGTCGCGATCCCCGCGACCGCCGCGATGGTCTCCGCTGCCCTCGGCGACGTACGGCAGCAACGCCAGCTCCCGGGCCCGCTTGACGGCGCGCGCCACCTGGCTCTGATGACGACGGCACGCGCCCGTGATCCGGCGCGAGCGGATCTTGCCGCGATCCGAGATGAATCGCCGCAGCATGGACAGGTCCTTGTAGTCCACCTGCTCAACTTTGTCCCGGCAGTACGGGCACGACTTCCGACGGGTCGAAGTCGGCCCGCCCTTGCGATCGCGCCGGCGCACCGGTCGTCTGCGTTGCTTTGCCACTGAGTCCAGCCTAGCGTGATTGTTTGAGAACTGCCCTTAGAACGGGATGTCGTCGTCGGCTCCGGCTCCGGCCGGCGTGCGCTCGAAGTCACCGGTATCGATCGGGACGTCGCTCTCCTGAGCGCGGGCGCTGGAGGAGAACCCGTTCCCGTTACCGGCGTCCTCGCGACCGCCGAGGAACTGCACGGACTCGGCGATGATATCCACAGACTGGCGCTTGTTGCCGTCCTTGTCGGTCCACTCGCGCCACTGCAGGCGCCCGTCGACGGCCACGGGACGGCCCTTGGAGAGAAACTTTGAGCAGTTCTCGCCCTGGGCCCCCCACACGGTGACGTCGAAGTAGTTGGGCTGATCCTCCCACTCGCCGGTGGACTGGTTCTTGCGCCGGCCGTTGCAGGCGACGCGCAGCGAGCACACCGTGTTGCTGTTCGTCGAGCGCAGCTCGGGGTCTCGCGTGAGGTTGCCGGTGATGATCACTCGGTTGATGTTGGTGCCAGCCATGTCGCGGCTCCTTTCCCAAGGCCGTTTTGAAAGCTCGAGTCGAGTCTATGGGCGCGCCAGACGGCAACCCGCGCACTCCGCGGAATTTGGCGAAAACGTTGCTGGATTGGCACGGCCCGCACGATTCGTGAGGGTTTCGTCACACCCTCGGACCGCTGCGACTCCCGCCTGTCCTGCAGAGCCGCCCCGAGGGCGGTCAGATCAGCGCTCGGCCTCGCCGGCGCTGGGAGCGCCCGTGGGCGCGCCCGCCATCACCGGCGGCGCGGAGTCAGGCGGGGGAGGTGTCCCCGGCAGGACCCTGATGATGCGGAAGCGCAGGACCGCGTCGTCGATCCGCAGGTTGTGGGAGAGCGTCTCGAGCAGGGCGGTGGGACCGCTGAACTGAAAGAGGTGGTACTCGCCCTCGGCCTGGTGGTTGATCTCATAGGTCATGGGGCGGCGGTTCCAGTCGTCACTGCGCTCCACGGTGCCGCCACCGCTGGTGATCTCCGACTCGACGTCGGCCAGGATCTTCGCGCGCCGCTCGTCCTCGGCGTTCATGGAGAGGACCAGGACCAGGTCATATAGGCGTGCTTGCTCAGGCATGAAAACTCCGCCCACTCAGGGGCGGGCGCCGACTATAGCGCGTGCTGTCAGCCCGGTAGCGCGCTTTTCGGCCCGGCGCCGCCACGGGCACGGGGCCGATCGGCTGTCACCATGATCCGATGCCGCCCGGCTCCAAGGCCACCTCGGCCCCGGTGGACCTCAACGTCGTCGAGTGCGCGGATGAAGCGCAGTGGGAGCGGTGGCTCCAGGAGCATCACGCGACGGCGGCGGACGCGTGGGTGAAGATCGCCAAGAAAGGCTCGGGCGTTACCACCATCCACTATCCCGAGGTGCTGGACACGGCGATCTGCTTCGGCTGGATCGACGCCATCCGCCGCCCGCTGGACGAGACGTACTTCCTGCAGCGCTTCACGCCGCGCGGGCCGCGCAGCAAATGGTCGCAGGTCAACCGCGACAAGGCCGACGCGCTCATCGCGGCCGGGCGGATGCGCCCCGCCGGGCACGCCCAGATCCAAGCCGCCAAGGCCGACGGACGCTGGGACGCGGCGTACGAGCCCCAGAGCCGGGCCTCGATCCCGCCCGACTTCCAGGCCGCGCTGGACGCCGAGCCCGAGGCCAGGGCCTTCTTTGCCACCCTCAAGGGACAGCAGCGCTACGCCTTCCTCTTCCGCCTGCACCACGTCAAGACCCAGAAGGCCCGCGACCGGCGCATCGCCGGCTACATCGAGCTCCTGCGGGAGGGCCGGACGCTCAACTGAGGACCGGCGGCCGGCTCAGACTGCGCTTTCGCGGCTCTGCTCCTTGACCCTGATGTCGGCGAGCTGATCGTCGATCCAGTCGCCCGGGTCGCGCGCGGTGACGATCGAGATGAGCCCCTCGTGGCGCCGGCGGCGCTCCTCCACGGGCATGGTCAGCGCCGCGTGGATCGAGTCGGCCAGCTCCTGGATGTCGAAGGGGTTGACCGACAGCGCGAACTCGCCCAGCTCCTCGTGCGCGCCGGTGTTCTCCGAGAGCACAGAGACCCCGGCCCGCTCGTTGACCATCGGTCCCTCCTTGGCCACGAGGTTCATGCCGTCGAACATCGCGTTGACCATGAGCATGTCGTAATGCTTGTAGGCCGCCACCGCCTCCTCGAGGTCGTCGCGGAGCTTGAGCTGGATGGGCATCCAGTCGGGCGAGCCGTGGCGGTGATTGACCACGGCCACCACCGCCTCGATGCGCTCCAGGTACTCGGCGTACTCGGGAACGTCGGTCCGGGACGGCATGAGTTGGGCGATGAAGGTCACCTTCTCGCGAAACTCGGGGTGCTGCTCCAGGAAGGTGTCAAAGGCGCTGAAGCCGCGCAGGATGTTCTTGGAGAGATCGGCCCGATCCACCCGCAGGATCAGATGGTCGCGGCGGCGGCGCAGGAGCTCTGACTCGAACTCCTCCACGCGCGGCCGGTCCGCCACCGCCTGGATGGCCCGGGAGTCGATCGGCAGGGGGTAGGCGCGGACCCACACCTCCCGGTCGCCCACCTGCACCACGCCGGCCTCGTGGTCCACGTCGAGTCCCATCAGGTCCTCGCAGCACTGCAGGAAGTTGCGCCGGTAGGAGCGCGTGTGGAAGCCGATGATGTCGTTGGAGAGGATGCCGTTGTATATGTCGCGGCGCATCGGCGTGGGCAGCACGCGCCAGGAGTCGGACTGGCTCCACGGGATGTGGACGAAGTGGTGCAGGAAGACATCGGGGCGCTCGCGGCGGATCAGGGCCGGCAGCACGTAGAGGTGGTAGTCGTGGACCATCACCACCGGCTGTGAGATGTCCCGGATCTCCTCCAGCACGGCGTGGGCGAGATCCTCGTTGACCGCGTTGTAGCCGAACTCGAAGGCCTCGGTCTCGTTGCGGCGGATGTCCGGCGCGTTGGACAGATCCCACAGGTAGTGCTGGATGAACCACAGCAGCGGGTTGGCGATGATGTTGTAGAAGCCGTCGTAGGCGTCGGGATCCGAGGCCACGAGCTTGACCCGGTACTCGTCGCCCTCGGGGGACTTGACCGGGAAGGGGCGGCCGTCGTTGCGCTCGGCCTCGGCGACGTCCTCCTCGCTCATCGCCGACGCCACCCAGGTGACCGGCCGGTGCGAGGCGAGCCCGATCAGGGCGGTCACGAGGCCGCCGGTCCCGCGCTTGATCTCGCCGCCCTCCTGGAACGTGACCGGACCGCGGTTGGAGACGAGTACGAGTGGCGTGTCAGCTGACATGCGTCGGCACCCAACGATAACCGCACTTCCGCTCCAGAAACTCCTCGGGGCGGGAAAAGCGGTCGTTTTCAAGAAATCCCACCAGATCAGTGGGCTTGTTAGGTTGTGCTCCACGCCCGCCCGACATCAAGGAGACAGATCGTGAGCTCAACCGACGAGCTGCTGGCCAACAACGAGCGCTACGTGGCCTCGTTCGACAAGGCGGACCTCCCCCTGCCGCCGGCCAAGAAGGTCGCGGTGGTGGCGTGCATGGACGCCCGCCTCAACGTCTACGGCATGCTCGGCCTCAGCGAGGGCGATGCCCACGTCATCCGCAACGCCGGCGGCGTCGTCACCGACGACGAGATCCGGTCCCTGGCCATCTCCCAGCGGCTGCTGGGCACCGAGGAGATCATCCTCGTCCACCACACCGACTGCGGCATGCTCACCTTCACCGACGACGAGTTCAAGGCCGCGATCGAGAAGGACACTGGCATCCGTCCCGGCTGGGCCTCCGAGGCCTTCCCGGACCTGGACGGCGACGTGCGCCAGTCGATCGCCCGGATCAAGGCCTCGCCGTTCATCCCCAACAAGGACTCGGTCCGGGGGTTCGTCTACGAGGTGGAGTCGGGCCGCCTGCGCGAGGTCTCCTAGGCCACTCCCGGCTTCGGCGCCGGGGTTCCATTACGGTTCGGGGCGCCATGGCGGAGCACGACGTCATCGTGATCGGCGCCGGCCCGGCCGGGGAGCACTGCGCCGGCCGGCTGGCCGACGAAGGGCTCGACGTCGCCCTCGTCGAGCGCGAGCTGGTCGGCGGCGAGTGCGCCTACTGGGCCTGCATGCCCTCCAAGGCCCTCCTGCGGCCGGCCGAGCTGCTCGCGGAGGTGCAGCGCGTCCCGGGCGCGAGGCAGGCGGTGACCAGCTCCCTTGACCCCGCCGCCGTCCTTCAGCGGCGCGACGAGGTGATCCACGGCATCGACGACGCGACGCAGCTGCCCTGGCTGCGCGAGCGCCACATCACCCTGTACCGCGGCCAGGCCCGGCTCGAGGGCGAGCGCGCGGTGAGCGTGGGCGGCCAGGCCCATCAGGCGCGCCGGGCGGTGGTGATCGCGACCGGCAGCGGCGCGGCCCTCCCGCCCGTTCCGGGGCTGGACGAGATCGCCCCCTGGACCAACCGCCAGGCCACCACCGCCACGGGGGTCCCGGGGCGCCTCACCGTCCTGGGCGGCGGCGCGGTGGGCTGTGAGCTGGCCCAGGCCTGGGCCTCGCTGGGCGCCGCCGTCACCCTGGTCGAGGCCCGGCCACGCCTGCTCTTCGACGAGGAGCCCTTCGCGGGGCAGGCGCTGGCTCACGGGCTGCGCGAGCGCGGCGTCGACGTCCGCCTGGATGCCGAGGTCACCCGTGCCGGGCGGGGCGCCGACCAGACCTTCACCCTGGCGCTCGCAGACGGCGCTGAGCCGATCACCTCCGCCGAGCTGCTCGTGGCCGTGGGCCGGACGCCACACACGGCCGACCTCGGCCTGGAGACCGTCGGCCTGAAGGCCGGAGCGACCATCCGCGTGGACGGTCGCATGCGCGTGCCCGGCCGTGACTGGCTCTACGCGATCGGCGACGTCAACGGCCGTGCGCTGCTCACCCAGGCGGCCAAGTACCAGGCTCGGGTCGCCGTGGCCAATATCTCCAACCGCGAGGCGACCGCGGACTGGGACGGCAAGCTGTCGCCGCGGGTGGTGTTCTCAGAGCCGCAGATCGCCGCCGTCGGCCGCACCCTGGCGCAGGCGCTGGAGGCGGGCATTCAGGCCCGCGGCCTCGACGCCCGGATGGACCTCACGCCCGGGGCCAGCTTCATCGGCAGGGACGCGCGCTCCCAGTGCCGGATCGTTGTCGACGAGGCTCGCGAGGTGATGGTCGGCGCGACCTTCTCCGGCCCCGAGGTGGCCGAGTCGCTGCACGCCGCCACTGTCGCCATCGTCGGCGAGATCCCGCTGCGCCGGCTCGCCCACGCCATGCCCGCGTTTCCCACGCGCAGCGAGGTGTGGCTCAGGCTGCTGGATCCGTGGATGCCGTGATCGCGGCTGCGTCCCGGGGCGGAGACACTCCACCCCTCGAGACCCGCCCCACTCCAGCTACCCCGGGATGTCGAGCGTGAACGTCGTCGCCCCCGTGGCCGACTGCACCGACAGCTGTCCGCGCATGCGGTCGGCCAGCTCGGAGGCGATGGCCAGACCCAGCCCCGAGCCCTGGGCATCGTCGGCGGTGTAGAAGGGCTCGAAGATCCGCTGGATCGCCGTCTGGTCGATGCCCTCCCCGTCATCGCGGACGGCGAGGCGGACGCGCCCGTTGTCGCGGCCGGCGGTGACGACGATCTTGGTTCCCGGAGGCGTGTGGGTGAGGGCGTTGTCGATGAGGATGCGCATGATCTGGGCAACGCGGACCGGATCGCACTGGGCCTCGATGCTCGTGGGCAGGCGCAGCTCCAGCCGGCTGTCGTGCTGGGCCAGCGTCGGCTCGAACTCCCCCGAGACCGACCGGGTGAGCTCGCCGAGGTCAACCTCCTCGGGGCGCAGCTCCAGCGATCCCGCCTCCAGGCGGCTGAGGTCGAGCAGGTCGACGGAGAGCTTGCCCAGCCGCTGCACCTGGTCGCGCACCTGGTCCAGGAAGCGCCGCCGGGTCTCGGCGTCGAGCTCCTCGTCCTCGAGCAGCTCCACGAAGCCGCCCAGCGAGAAGACCGGCGTGCGCAGCTCGTGGGAGGCTGTGGCGATGAACTTCTTGCGGGCCTGCTCGAGCTGGAGCAGCTGCTGCTGCATCTCGTTGAAGGCCACCGCCAGCTGCCCCAGCTCGTCGGTCGAATCGACCGGGATCGGCCGGCTGAAGTCGCCCGCGGCCACCTGCCGGGCGGCGAGCTCGAGGCGCTTGACGCGCTGGGCGAGGGCCCGCGCCACCAGATAGCCGGCCACCAGCGCCAGCAACAGCGCGATGGCGCCGGCCACCAGGATCTCGTGGCGGACCGTGCTGACGGTCCGCATCACGTCGACCAGGGGCGCCGAGTAGACGACCACCCAGCCCACCTGTCCGGCCGCGTAGAACAACGGCTTGGCCGCCTCCGCGACCGCGCCCGAGCGGGCGGGCTCGATGCCCGTGACGAGCCGGCGGCTCGACACTGCCCGGCTGGCCAGGCGAAAGCGGAGCGCCGGGCCCGACCCCATGCCCGAGTCGGCCTGCTTGGAGAGCTGGACCGTGCCCTGCGCGACGTTGACCGACAACAGCGTCACCCGGTCCCCTGACGTGGCCGCGGTCTGGTCGGTGATGCGGCGCAGCTCGGGCAGCGGCGTCGGGGTCCCCACGGCCCGGCTGAGCCTGCCCGAATGGGTCCGGGCGGTGGCGGCCAGCGCGGTCAGCTTCTGGCCCATGAGCCGGCTCTGCAGGCCGGGGGCGACGTACAGGTACAGGGCCCCGATGGCCAGGGCGGTGATGGCGAAGAACACCACCGCCAGGCGGTTGCTCAGCGATAGCGTCATCCTCGCCCCACGGCGCGACTCCAGATCGGCCGTCAGCCCGATTTACTAGGGGTCGGTGTCACGGAAGCGGTAGCCCACTCCGCGCACCGTGAACAGATACTCCGGATCCTTCGCGTCACGCTCCACCTTCTCACGCAGGTGCCTGATGTGCACGTCGATCGTGCGGGGATCACGGTACGCCGAGTCGCCCCAGACGCGCGCCAGCAGCATGTCGCGCGTGAAGACCCGGCCGGGCGCGCGAGCCAGCGCGGACAGGATCTCGAACTCGACGTAGGTCAGCTGGGCGTCGCTGCCCCGGATCCGGACGCTGCGCTTGGCGAAGTCGATCCGCAGGTCCCGGACCACCAGGGGATCCTCTCCGGGCACTGCCTGATCGGGCCGGCTCATCTCCGCGCGACGCAGGGCCGCCTTGATCCGGCTGGAGAACTCGCGCAGCGAGAACGGCTTGGTGATGTAGTCGTCGGCGCCGAGCTCGAGCCCGACGACCTTGTCGATCTCCTCGGACTTGGCGGTGAGCATGATGATCGGAACCGAGCTGCGGCTCCGCAGCCGTCGGCAGACCTCGAGGCCGTCGATCCGTGGCAGCATCAGGTCCAGGACGACGAGATCGAAGGATTGCTCGTCGAAGCGCTCCAGCGCCTGGAGCCCGTCGGTGGCCTGGACGACGTCGTAGCCCTCCTTGCGCAGCGGATAGGAGAGCAGCGTCTGGATCGACTGCTCATCGTCGACGAGCAGAATGCGGGCGCTGCGTTCAGGCACCGTCGTCTCGGCCAACCACACAAGAGTAATTGAGCGACATCGCCGACCCGCGATGAGCGGTCCGCGTGGCGGATAACCTTGGCCCCGATGCTGGATCCGCGTATCTACCGGACCGGGCTGATCGTCGCGGCGCTGGCTCTGGTTGTTCTCGCCTTCTCGTTGCGCAATCAACAGGCGGCGCTCAACCCGACGCTGGCGCCCGAGGCGTTCAACGGCCAGAACGTCGCCACCACGATGTCGTCGATCGCCGCCGGCGATCCGACGCGGCGCCCCGGGTCCGCGGGCGATTACTCGCTGGCCGACGAGGTGAAGACGGCGTTCGGCCGCTACGGCTTCGGCCCCACCACGGACACGTTCCGTGGACGCACGGTGGATGGCACGGAGACCCTCGAGAACGTGGTCGGGGTCCGGCCGGGGATGCAGAGCGGCAGCATCGTCGTCGTCGCCTCGCGCGACGCGCTGGGCTCCCAGGCCACGGCCTCGGCCTCGGGCACCGCGACGCTCATGGAGCTGGCGCGGGACCTCGAGGGCGAGACCCTGCACCGCAGCGTGGTGCTGGCCTCCACCAGCGGCACCCAGGGCACCGCCGGCGCGATCCGCCTCGCCGCTTCGCTTTCGGGGCCGATCGACGCCGTGGTCGTCCTCGGCGACCTGGCCAGCGCGCGGGTGCAGCAGCCGATCATCCTGCCCTGGTCCACGCGCCAGGCCGTCGCCCCACCGCTGCTGCGCAACACCGTCGCGTCAGCCCTGAGGGCGCAGACGTCGATAGCCGACGGCTTCACCGGCCTCGGCGGCCAGTTCGCGCACCTGGCCTTCCCCTTCACCCTGGGCCAGCAGGCCCCATTCGGCGCTCGCGGCATCCCGGCGGTCGAGGTCTCCCTCTCGGGTGAGCAGGGGCCCGCGTCCGACTCGCCGGTCGCGCCGGCCTCGCAGCTGACGGCCGCGGGCCGGGCCATCCTGCAGACGATCTCCGCGCTGGACAGCGGTTCCAGCGTCCCCGCTCCGTCGGCCTATCTCCTGCTCGGCGGCAAGGTCGTGCCCGGCTGGGCGATCTCGCTGTTCGTGCTGGCGCTGCTCGTCCCCGTGGTGATGACCACCATCGACGGCGTGGCCCGGGCACGCCGGCGCGGGCACGCCGTCTGGCGGTCGCTGGCGGTGGTGCTGGCGGCCGCGGCCCCGTTCGTACTGACCGTCGGGATCGTCCTGGCGGCGCGGCTGGCCGGCGTCATCGGCGTCGCCCCTCCGGGCCCCGTGGCGGCCGGCGCCATCCCGCTGGGCGGCGGCGGTGTCGCGCTGCTCGTGGTCATGGCGCTCGTCCTGGCCGCCGGCCTGGGCGGCGTGGCGGCCCTGGCGCGGCGACTGCCGACCCGGATCCGGACGTCCCGGCGGTCTCCCGAGAGCTCCAACCGCGACGGCGCCGTGGCCGGTCTGCTGGTGGTCATGTGCGCGGTCACCTTCGCCATCTGGCTCAGCAACCCGTTCGCGGCCTTCCTGCTGATCCCGGCGCTGCACCTGTGGCTGTGGGCCATCAGCCCCGACCTGCGGGTTCCGCTGCCGGTCCGACTGGCGCTGGTCGCCGTGGGGATCGCGCCGGTGGTGCTCGTCGTCGGCTATTACGCCAACGAGCTCGGCTACGGCCCCGGCGGTGTGCTGTGGGAGATGATGCTGCTGCTGGCCGGGCACGGCGTGAGCATCGTCGCCGCGGTCGAGTGGAGCGTCGTCCTGGGCTGCCTGCTGAGCGCGACCACCCTGTCGGTGCTGGCCGCGCGCCGCTCGCGGACGGTGCCCACGCCGGTCACCGTCCGCGGGCCCGTCACCTACGCGGGGCCGGGCTCGCTGGGCGGCACGAAGTCCGCGCTGCGGCGCTGATCTGGGAAATGCGCCGGCTCGTCCGCGACATCTCGTCGGTCCTGATCCTGTCCGGACTGCTGCTGGTGCTCGATGCCGGGGTCACGCTCGTGTGGCAGGAGCCCGTGACCGCGGCGATCGGGGTGATCATGCGCGGGCAGGTCGACCAGCGCTACCTCAGCTACCAGACCGCGCCTCTGACCGGTCCCGACGTTCAGGCGCTGCACGCGATCAAGCCGCCCGGCCAGCGGATCGCCTATCTGGCCCGCCGCGAGCGCAGCCAGGTCAGCACGGGCGATGCGATCGGCCAGATCGAGATCCCCCGCATCGGCAACACGTACAACGTCGTCCAGGGCACCGACACCCAGAGCCTGGAGGAGGGGCCGGGCCATTACCCGCAGACGGCTCTGCCCGGCATGGGTCAGACGGTGGCCATCGCAGGCCACCGCACCACCTACCTCGCCCCGTTCCGCTACCTGAACGAGCTCAAGCCGGGGGATCGGATCGTCGTCACGATGCCCTACGGGAGGTTCACCTACGCCGTCCAGTACCAGCGGATCGTCAAGCCCACCCAGGTGTCCGTCGTCGACGACGTGGGCTATGACCGGCTCGTCCTGTCGGCCTGCAATCCTCTCTACAGCGCCGCTCAGCGCATCATCATCTTCGCCCGCCTCAAGGCGGTGCAGCCGCGCGGACCGGCGCGTGCCATCCAGGCCTGAGGAGCCGCGCCGATCTCATGAATTCCATGCCACGACCAAATGTCCAGCCCCGTGCTTCTGTCCAGCCCCCGTGCTTCGGCATGCAGGTCGCACGCTCCAGCGCCGACACCTAGGGGCAGAGTTGATCGGTCACACACAGCCGATGGGCGAAGGGAATCGCGACATGCGGATCGTTGAGATACAGCAGCAGGTGGGGCGCGGGGAGTATCGCGTCGACACTCACGCCGTCGCGGAGGCGATCCTGCGCCGGCTTCTGCAAGAGCAGACGCCGGGCGGGTCCGGGCAGCGCTCTCAGGAGGAGTGCTCGTAGCCTGACAGCTCGCCGGCCGCGCCGGCGAACTGCACTCCGGCCGGGCGGGTGGGGTCGTGTACCACGCGGCCGATCCACGTCAGAGCCGTGTCGCCCACCCGAGGCCAGGCCGACTCGACGGCAGCGCGTGCTCCCTCGGGGATGCAGGCGCACAGCTCGTAGTCCTCGCCGGCGGTCGCGGCGAGCACCTGCGGATCGACCTCGAGCTGACGCGCCACCTCCGCCACCCCCGGGGCCAGGGGAAGCTCGGCCAGGTCCAGCTCGATCCGGACGCCGCTGCGTCGCGCCAGGTGGCGGGCGTCGGTGGCCAACCCGTCAGAGACGTCGATCATCGCGGTGGCGCCGAGCGAGCTCAGCGCGAGGCCCGCGTCCAGCCGCGGCTGCGGGCGGGCGTAGCGGAGGTGCAGCGCGGTGGCGAGCGGCTCGTCCAGCCTGGCCCGTCCCTCGAGCAGCGCCAGGGCGGCGCCCGCGGCGCCGAGCGAGCCGGTGACCACGACCAGATCCCCGGGACGGGCGCCGTCGCGGCCGACGAGCGCGGCGGGATCATCTGACCATCCCACGACGGTCACGGCCACCGTCAGCACCGAGGACGCGCTCACGTCGCCGCCGGCCAGGGTCACGCCACACGCGTCCGCGAGCTCGCGCGCGCCGGCGGCCAGGCCCACGGCATCCTCCAGCTCGATGCCGGGCGGCAGAGCGAGGGCCAGATAGGCCTCGCCGGGGCGGGCTCCCATCGCCGCCAGGTCCGACAGCGCGCTTCCCAGAGCGCGATGTCCGATCTCGGCCGGCGTGAGCTGATCGGAGCGGAAGTGGACGCCATCGACGACCGTGTCGACCGAGGTGACCGCGTAGCCACGCGCACGGACCACGGAGGCGTCATCGCCCAGCCACCGGACCAGGTTCGGCGCCGCGCCGGGAGGCGGCGCCAGGACCTCCTCCAGGCGCTCGATCAGCTCCAGCTCGCGCATGTGACCGGCCGCCCGCCGCCGGGAACGTGCTACCGGTGGCGGTAGACGATCCGGGCGCGGTCGAGGTCGTAGGGCGACAGCTCGACTCGGACGCGGTCGCCGGGCAGGATACGGATCCGGAAGCGGCGCATCTTGCCCGCCACGTGACCCAGCACGACGCGATCCATGTTGTCGAGCTTGACGCGGAACATCGCGTTCGGAAGGGCCTCGACGACCTCTCCCTCCAACTCGACCTTTTCTTCCTTGGGCATGCGCTGACGAACCTTTGTGACCGCGCGGGCATCTGCCCGCCGCGCAGACGAGGCTACCAGCCGCGGGGGGGAGTTAGTGCTTCTTGGGCCCGTTGCCGCCCGGGCCGGCGGCTCCGTTGTTGCCGGCCGGCGGCGTTGGGGTTCCCGTCGTGCCCGATCCCGACTGGGGCGGGTGGGCGTACAGCGTCGGGTTGTGGTACGGGCTGGTGGACGTTCCCACCCCGGTGCCGCCGCTGGGCGTGGTCCCGGTCGCGGTCCCGGGGGCGCTCTGGGCGCTGGAAGTGCCGGGGATCGTGCTGGAGGATCCGGTCGACGCGTGCGGGCCGAAGAATGCAGTGCCCGCAAACGGCGTGGTCGGCGGGTTCCAGTTGCCGCAGTAGTCGCCGCTGGCCGGATGCATGTAGTCGCGCCAGATCGGCGCGGCCAGGACACCGCCGAAGCCGTTGATCATCGGCACGTTGCCGTGGGGGTTGCCGACCCACACGGCGGTCGCCATGCGCGGGGTGTAGCCGACGAACCAGGCGTTGGCGAGGTTCTCAGCCGTGCCGGTCTTACCCGCGGCCGGGCAGCCATAGTTGGCCGCGGTCCCGGTCGCGCCCGCGGTGGTGATCACCTGCTTGAGCACGCTCGTCCCCGCGTACGCCTCGCCGTAGGGGAAGACCGTCGTGTGCGGCGGGTTGCCGAAGTTGCGCACGCTGCCGTCCGGGAAGAGCACCTTGCCGATGACCGTCGCCGGGACGTGGCTTCCCCCGTCGGCCAGCGTCGAATAGGCGTCGGCCATCTCCAGCGGCGTGACGCCGACGGTCAGTCCGCCGAGCACCTCGGCGGGGTTGTCGTCCAGCGGGGACGTGATCCCCATCGCGTGGGCGGTGGCGTTGAACTTGTCCATGCCCTCGTCGGCCACGAGCTGGGCGAAGACGGTGTTGTCGGATATGTACGTCGCCTTGGTGAGGTTGATGGTGCCGTTGTAGGTGTTGGTGTCGGTGTGGACCGACCAGTCCGGCGCCAGCGGCAGCCATCCCACCGCCAGCGGCTTGGAGGTGTAGTAGGTGGAGTTCGGGTCGCCGTGGTAGTCGTGGATGAGCGTCATCAGTGCGAACACCTTGAACGCGGATCCGGTCTGGCGGTGGGCCTGGGTGGCGTAGTCGAACCTCGTCTGGGCGTAGCTGGAGGAGTTGGCGATGGCCACGATGTTGCCGTTGCTGGCGTTGACCGAGGCGAGCGCCGCCTGGACCCCCGGGCCGCCCTGAGCCGCCAGGTTGGGCTCGTTGGCGACGATGGCCTGCTGGGCGAGCGCCTCCTTGCGCAGGTCGATCGTCGAGTAGATCTTCAGGCCGCCCTGCTGCAGTGTCCTGCAGTGCTTGGGGGTTCGCGGGCACAGGTCGCGCGCGGCCTGCTGCGCGATGAAGTCGAACAGGTAGGGGTCCTTGTGCACCTGAAGGGTGTTGTCGGCCCTGACCTGCAGGGATCTCCCGGCCGCCCTGTCGGCCTGCGCCTGGGTGATGTAGCCGGCTGTCACCATCGCCTGCAGCACCTCCGAGCGGCGGCGCAGGGCGGCGGCGCGGTGCAGGAACGGGTTGTATTCCGACGGCGCCTGGGGCAGGCCGGCCAGGAGCGCCTCCTGCGGCAGGCTGAGCTTCTGCACCGGTCTGTTGAAGAACATCTGTGATGCCGCAGCGACTCCGTAGGCCGTCTGCCCGCCCACGGTCCCGTAGGGAACGTCGTTGAGGTAGCTGTCGAGGATCCAGTTCTTGCTGTGCGCGCCCTCGAGCTGCTCGGCGAGCTTGGCCTGGACGATCTTGTACTTGAGGTCGTGCTTGTTCTTGTAGCGGTTGGGCAGGTAGGTGTTGTCCACCAGCTGCATGGTCAGCGTCGACGCGCCCTGGAGGCCGTTGCCCCCCTTCACCGCGTCCTTGATCGCCGCGCGGACGATCCCCTGGTAGTCCAGCGCGCCATGCTGGTAGAAGCGGCGATCCTCGATGGCGATGGTCGCCTCCTTGAGCCGCTGCGGGACGCGGTCGCCGGCGACCGCCGTGTGCACGGTGGGGGACCAGATGTAGCCCAGCGAGGTCCCGTCGGCCGCGAACACCTGGGAGGGCGAGCCGGGGACGTACGGCTTGAGCGTGCTCAGGTTCGGGGCCGAGTGCGCGACGTTGACCACCCATCCGGCGATCGCCAGCGCGCCCACGGTGACCACGCAGACGATCAGCACCGCGGCCATGGCGAGCACGCTTCGCAGTGGTGATCCGCGGTTGCGCCGGCGTCGGCGCTGTCTCTCACGTCGGCTCATGGGATCGGGTCGAGCAGGAGATCGGCGCCAGGGCGTGGTTTTCGCTGAGGCGGCGCCGCACTCGTGGCCCGCCAGTGTAGCTTGGGAGGCTGTTTCGGCCCGCCGGTGCGGGGTCCTGCAAGCGCTGCCACCATCGCACGAAGCGATGCACGATCCAGTCACGTCAGCGAACGGGAGGCGCGCGCCGCGGGCGCTGCTGATCGATGGCCTGGGCACCCTCGTGTCCCTGGCGCCGCCGGCCCCCGCGCTGCGCCACGAGCTGGCCCTGCGCTTCGGCGTGGAGGTGTCCGAGGAGGAGGCCGGCGTCGCGCTGACTGCGGAGATCGCCTACTACCGGGCTCATATGGCCATCGGGCGAGACGCCGACAGCCTCGGCGCGCTGCGCCGGCGCTGCGCGGAGGTCCTCCGCGCGGCCTTGCCGCTCTCAGACCGCCTGGCAGCGCTCGACATCGGCCAGGTCACCGAGGCGCTGCTGAGCGCGCTGCGCTTCCACGCCTACGCGGATGCGCACCCGGCGCTCATCCGTGCGCGGGCCGCCGGCGCACGCGTGGTGGTGGTCAGCAACTGGGACGTCTCGCTGCACGAGGTGCTCGAGCGCCTTGGCCTGGCGCCGCTGCTCGACGCCGTGGTCACCTCCGCGGCGATCGGGGCGGCCAAGCCGGCCCCGGAGATCTTCCGCCACGCGCTGGCCCTGGCCGGGGTGCAGGCCGGGGCTGCGGTCCATGTCGGCGACAGCATCGAGGAGGACGTGCGGGGAGCGGCAGCGTGCGGCATCCGGCCGGTCCTCCTACGCCGCGGCGGAGACGACCCCATGGCGGACGCCGGCGCGGTGGAGACGATCCGGGGCCTGGCGGAGCTGCGCTGGCCCTAAGCTCAGCCCGGCATGCCCTCCCCCTCCTCTCATCCGGCGCCCTCCCCCCACGAGGAGCCGCCGTCTGCAGTGCCGGCGGAGTTCCGGCCCGAGGACGAGCACGTGCCGTGGCCGGCGTGGACGGCGCCCGCAGGCGTCGTCCTGGGCCTCCTCCTGGGGTCGCTGGGGACGATCGTGGTGGATGTCGTCGCCAGCGCCGGCGGCTCGAGCATCAGCCACCCGCCGCCGGCGGCCACGATCATCGGCGACATCGTGTTCGACCTGGCCTTCGTGGCGGCCGCGCTGTGGCTGGCCAACTGGCGCAGCCGCGTGCGGCCGGTGGCCTTCGGCTTCCGGCGGGTCCGGCTCTCCACCGGGGTCGGCGCCTTCGTCGTCGCGGCGCTCGCCTACTACGGCCTGACGGCGCTCTACAGCGCGCTGGTGCACCTGCACGGCACCGACAAGCTGCCCAGCGAGCTGGGGGCGACGCACAGCACCGCTGCGCTGGTCGCGGCGTCGATCTTCGTCTGCGCGATCGCGCCGATTGCCGAGGAGTTCTTCTTCCGCGGCTTCATCTTCGGAGGCCTGCGCAACATCCCGCTGCGGATCGGGCGGTTTGACGGCTCGCCGTGGCTGGCCGCGGTGCTCACCGGCATCCTGTTCGGGCTCGCGCACACCGGATCTGCCTCCTCGCAGTACCTGATCCCGCTCGGGTTCTTGGGCTTCGTGCTGTGCCTCGTGCGGTGGCGCACGGGATCGCTGTACCCCTGCATGGCACTGCACAGCGCCAACAATGCGCTGGCGCTGGGGGTCAATCAGCTGAGCTGGAGCGCGCCGGCGATCCTCGGCCTGATCCTCGCCTCGTGGGTGGTGATCGCGGCCGCGGTCGGGCCGCTGGCGCCTCGTTCGCCGCGCCCCGCCTGAGGCGCCCGCGGCCGGCCGCCGCATTTGTCCGGATTGCTTGACTGGTTTACTTTCCCGGCTATGCGTCGCCATCTCGCCTACTGCACCGCGGCTCTGGCCGCCTCGATCGTGTCGCTCGGGCTGTTTGCCGGCGCCGCCGTCGCCGAAGGTTCCACCTCCGCCGGATCGCTGACCACCGCCGAGTCCACGGCCGCCGGCTCAGCCGTGCCGTCGTCCGCGTCGACGGCCACCACGACGACCACGAGCAGGACCACGACCACGACCTCGAGCACGACCACGACACCCACCACGCCGGCCCCGTCCACGCCGGCGGCGGTCAAGGGCAGCGCGAGGCTCTACCTCTCCGACACGTTCACGCTGGGCAAGGACGAGGTCACCGTGCCCGGGCGCGTCGTCGAGGTGCAGGGCTACATGCGGCCCTACGTCGCCGGTCAGAAGGTCAAGGTCCAGTCCTGGGTCGGCCGCAAGCTGATCAGGACCGACGTGCTCCGGGTCAAGCCTGTCAAGGGCGGGGTCGGCGCCTTCACCGAGAAGGTCAAGGCGTCATCGGCGGGCCGCGTGCGGGTCAAGGTGTCCCATGCGCGCACGGCGCAGATGCTGGGCTTTGAGTCCGACCGCTTCTTCACCGTGCTCAACCCGCAGGCCGGCTTCGGATCTCGCGGGCCGTTCGTGGCGCTCATCCAGCAGCGGCTCAACGCGCTGCATGTGTTCGTGCCGCAGAGCGGCGTGTACGACACCTACACGGGGCTGGCCGTCGACGCCTACCACAGGCTGCTGGGCCACGGGGTCTCGCAGTCCCTCGACGCCGGCGCGGTGGCGGACCTGCTCAACGGAGTCGGGACCTTCCACGTGCGCTACCCCAAGGACGGCACCCACGTGGAGGGCGACCTCAGCCGCCAGCTTCTGGCCGAGATCAACGGCTCGAAGGTGTACCGGATCTACCCGATCAGCTCGGGCAAGCCGTCGACGCCGACGGTGCTCGGCCGCTTCCGCGTCTACTCCCGCGTGCCCGGCTACCTGCCCGACGGCATGTACTTCTCGAGCTTCTTCTTCCGGGGATATGCCATCCACGGCTACAACCCGGCACCCGACTACCCGGCCAGCCACGGGTGCATGCGGCTGCCGATCATCGACGCGATCTCGGTCTTTAACTGGGTCAATTACGGCGACTGGGTTGACGTCTACTACGAGTAGCGGCCGCCCCCGCGGCCACCGGACGCCCCGTGTCCCCGCGTGAGCGCCTCCTCGCCGAGCTACGGGCCCACGCCCTGGTGATCGGCGAGGTCGTCCTCACCAGCGGGGCGACGGCGCAGTACCTGGTCGACGCCAAGCGGGCCATCCTGCTGCCGGCGGGCTTTCGCGCGCTGAGCGAGCTGGTGGCCGCGCAGGCGCGCGAGTGGGCCGCCACCGCGGTCGGCGGCATGACGATGGGGGCGGATCCCATCGCCTGCGCCGCGCTCGCCGGCGGCGCCGATGTCAAGGCGTTCTTCGTGCGTAAGGAGGCCAAGGCTCACGGGCTCGCGCGCCGGATCGAGGGGCCGCTGCTAAAGGACTCCGACCGCTGCATGCTGGTGGAGGACGTCGTCACCACCGGCGGCTCGACCCTGCGAGCGCTGGAGGCGATCCGCGACGAGGGCCACGAGGTGTGCGGGGTCCTGGCCGTCTGCGACCGGCTGGCGGGCGGCGGCGAGGCGATCAGCGACGCCGCCGGAGTGCCGTATGTCGCCCTCACCACCATCGACGATGTCTACCCGGAGCGGCCCGACCGCTCCATGTAGCCGCCCGCCCCGCGCCTCCACGCGGCTGTGCACCCCCCCGGCGCGGCCCCGCCCTGGGCCCGGACCCGCCCACCTGGGTGGTTTCCGCGCTGCAGTTGGTTATCAACCGGCGCCCCGTGGTAGCCCGACCTCGAGTGAATCTTGGGGCGGCCGCCGCCGCCGGTGGCGCCGGTTCCGGTCAGCCGACAGGCTGGGCCGGTGTCGGCGCTAGCTCATGAGCCGGCGTCGTCTCCGGCCGCCCCAGCCCCTCACCATGTGGTCAGATCTGCCACCACAGTCGAGAGTGACAGGGATTGCACAGATCGGTCGGTACGGGTGTCACAGGAGAACAGACCGCACCTGACATGTGCAGATACAGCGCCGGCGTGACGGTGTGAACAGTTAATGAGCGCCGGGCAGGGACCGGCAGGACGGCCTGACCTGGTGCTGGGCGACCACCTGCCACCCGTGCGAGGTCGGCGTGAACATCACGATCGGGTTGCCGTGAGCGATGGCCTGGCCGTACTTGAAGCCGATCTTGGACACGTTGACCCCGAGGGTGTAGGCCAGCGCTGTCTGGTACTCGAGGCGGGTGAGCGGCTCACCGCACGCGCGCAGCCGGGCGGCGCCGCCGAGCTGGCCCACGACCGAGTTCAGACGGCCGAGCTCCGCCGTGCGGGCCCGCTGTACCCGGAGGTCCTTATGCTCGGTCCGCGCCGCCGAGATCGCCGGCGGCACCAGCCCGATGACGAGCAGCGCCACCGCTGCGGCGCCGGCGGCCAGGGCCGCGCCGCCGGCGACGGGACCCAGCCGCGGCGGGTCCGCGAGCACGCGTCCCACGAACACACCGGCGAGCACGATCATCACCCCGGCGGCCTCGAACATGTAGCGGGCCAGGCCGGGCCAGCCGTGCAGCGCGAAGGCGATCTCCACGACGACCCAGCCCACGACCCCGCCGGCGAGGACGAGCGTGACGCGGTCAGTCCGGGCGCGTCGCCATGCCGCCAGGCCCACGGCCAGGAGCGCGGCGACCTCCAGCGGCCAGTAGTGGAGATCGAGGAACCGGCGGATCGTGCCGCCGACCTGGTCAGAGGTGAGCCGGCGCCCGGAGTCCATGGCGTTGGCGGCCGCCACGAACGGGGTGCGGGAGGTCAGCGCGGGAATCCCGAACCACAGCAGCGCCATGACGACCACGCTCCCGATCAGCACCGGCCGCGTGGCCGGGCGCCGCGTCCAGGCCCACAGGAAGTAGAGGCCGAGGAACGGCCACACCTCGGGGCGTCCCAGCCCGGCCAGTGCGCCCGCGGCGAAGGCCAGCCGGACCCGGCCGTCGAGGTGGAAGTCGATGGCGGCCAGGCAGAGAGCGACGATCATCGGGTCCGACTGCGAGCTGAGGATGTAGTGGAAGTAGTCCTGGATCCCCAGCAGCGCCACGCCGGCGAAGATCGCGGCCACCCACGCCGCCCAGCGCCGCTCCGGCGGGGCGTCGGTGAGCTTATAGGCGATGCGTCCGGCGAAGACCACGCCGCTGAGCGAGATCGCCGCCGATGTGATCATCCACAGCCGCAGCTCGTGGGAGCCCAGCAGGGCGTAGACCACCGTGAACACGTAGGGCAGCGGCTTCCATGATGGCGCGGCGTTGGTGTCCAAGCCGCCGTGGAGCGTCATGTGGCCCCACGTGAGCCAGCCGTAGGGGTCAAAGCCGGGCCGGGTCTTCGCCCAGATGATCAGCACCGCGGAGACCACCACCACGGTCACGCCCACGATCGCCGCCGCATACCCGGGCGCGAGACGACGCCCCCCCGGCGAGGAGGGGGCGCTGCCGTCTGGCTCGTGGCCGCGCGGCTCAGACGGGGCGGCTTGGAGGGTGCTCTCGGACACGAGGGACGCGCGGACCGTAGCACGGGGGCTCTTGCCATCCGGGTCCGCGAGCACCTGCGACCAACAGCGTCTGTTTCGTCCTACAATCCGCTCGTCGCCCGGGAGGAGAACGTGCCCCCGGCAGGAATCGAACCTGCATCCCGCGCTTAGGAGGCGCGTGCTCTATCCATTGAGCTACGAGGGCCTGAGCGGTCAGAGTAACCACCCTCGTCCCGCGGCCCCTCTCCGCCCGTCCATTGGTTGAGCACGCATTAACCGTGAGTGACTGCGAACCCGCCATCTGCTTCGATCTCGCGCCATGGAGGTTGTGCAGGTGCGCCGTGAGGTCGGCCGCTAGACCATGAGCGTGGGTGCTTCAGAGCTCCTCGTCGAGCCGGATACCAGCGTCGCCGTAGCCGAGTCTGCCGGTGCGGAGGTGACGGCGCGGTCCCCGCGCCAGCTCTTCTGGCGGCGCTTTCGCGCCGATCGCGTGGCCATGGTCTCGGCGGGATTCATCATCCTGCTCATCATCGTCGCCATCGCCGCGCCACTGGTGATCAAGATCCTGGGCGTCCCCGGGCCCAACGTCAACGATCCCAACGCCACCGATGCCTTCGGCAGCCCCCTCGGGCCCACCGCGGGGCACCCCTTCGGCGTCGATCAGCTGGGCCGTGACGTGCTCAGCCGCACGATCTACGGCGCGCGGGTATCGCTGATCGTCGGGATCTTCGGAACCGCGATCGCGACCGTGGTGGGGACTGTCGTGGGCTTGCTGGCCGGCTACTACCGCGGCTGGGTCGACACCATCGTGTCGCGCGTCGTCGAGGTGTTCCTCGCCTTCCCGGTCCTCGTCCTGGGCCTGGGCATCGGCGCCGCCTGCGGCGTGCGCGGCTGCGCCGGCGGCCTCATCCAGCCGGGGCTGGGCACGGTCATCTTCATCATCGCGATCAGCTCGTTCACCTACATCGCGCGCATCGCGCGCGGCCAGGTGCTGTCGCTGCGCGAGAAGGAGTTCGTGGAGGCGGCGCGCTCGCTGGGTGCGTCCAACACCAGGATCCTCTTCCGGGAGATCCTGCCCAACCTGGTGGCGCCGCTGATCGTGTACTCCAGCCTGCTCATCCCCACCAACATCCTGCTCGAGGCGGCGCTCTCGTTCCTGGGGGTCGGCATCCGGCCTCCCACGGCGTCATGGGGTCAGATGATCTCCGACGCCTCGCCCAACTTCAACACCGCATGGTGGTACATGCTCTTTCCGGGAGCGGCGCTGCTGCTCACGGTGCTGGCGTTCAACCTGGTCGGCGACGGCCTGCTGGATGCCCTCAATCCGCGCGGGGAGACGCGATGAGGCCGGGGTCTCATCTGGGAGCGTGCTCCTCGCGCACAACGCAACAGGAGGACACACCCTATGAGGGTCAGTCGTAGCCTGATCGCCTCCGCGGCGGTCACCGGGCTGCTGGCCGTGGGCATCACAGCCTGCGGTTCGTCGAATAACAGCAGCTCACAGAGCTCGTCCGGGGGAGGATCGAGCTCAGCCCAGAGCAGCAGCGGGGTCCAATCGATCCCGCTGAAGCCGGGTGAGGATCCGAGCCACCAGGTGCTCACCGGGTCCACCAAGAAGAAGGGCGGGACGCTCACGGTCTACTCCAGCGAGGACTTCGAGCACCTCGATCCGGGCGAGTCGTACTTCACGCAGGACTACGGCGTGGACTACGTGACGCAGCGCCCGCTGTTCGCCTACCTGCCCAACACGTCCAACGCGGTCAGTCCTGATCTCGCCACGGTCATCCCGACGACCGCCAACGGCGGCATCACCGATGGCGGTAAGACGGTCACGGTGCATCTGAAGCAGGGCGTGCATTTCAGCCCGCCGGTCAACCGCGAGGTGACCTCGGCCGACGTGGCCTACGCGATTGAGCGTGCCGCCAACCCCAACGTGGCCAACCCGTACTTCGCCGCCTATTTCGGCGCAGGCGCGCCGGCGCCGCTGGACGGTGCGCAGAGCCCGAACTACAAGGGCGGTCCGATCCCGGGGATCAAGACGCCTGACAAGTTCACGATCGTGTTTCACACGGTCAAGCCGTCGGGCTCGTTCCTGGTCTCGGCGCTGAGCCTGCCGATCTCGATGCCGGTTCCGCAGGAGTTCGCCGGGCCGATGGACAAGAAGTCGCCGACGACGTATGGAACCAAGGCGCTGGTGGCCACGGGCCCGTACATGATCAAGTCCGATCCCAAGACGGGCGTGTTCCAGGGCATCGGCTATCAGACGGGCAAGTCGCTGACGCTGGTGCGCAACCCCAACTGGAAGGCCAGCACCGACTACCGCCCCGCGTATCTGAACCAGATCAACTTCAGCATCGGTGGAGACGCGACGGTCATCGGCCGTCAGGTGCTGCAGGGCCAGAACGCGGTCCAGTTCGACACGCCGGCGCAGTCGGCGGTCAAGCTCGCCTACCAGCAGTACCCGGCGCAGATCACGTTCACCCCGGGCTCCGGTGACCACTACGTGGCGCTGAACAACCACGCGGGCGTGTTCAAGAATGTCAACCTGCGCCGTGCGGCGTGGGCCAACCTCGACCGCGCCGCGATCATCAAGCTGCGCGGAGGCTCGCTCACCGGCTCGCCGGCCACCCACTTCATCTATCCCGGAGTGGACGGCTATGACCAGGCCGGCGGTGCCGCCGGCCCGCAGGTCGCGTGGAACAAGAGCCTGACCGGGAGCCTCCAGGTCGCCGAGCAGTACATGAAGGCCGCCGGCTACAAGTCCGGTAAGTACACGGGCTCGAGCACGGTGCAGATCGTCGGCGCCAACAACGGCAACGATCCGGCGATCATCCAGCTGCTGAACTCCGACCTCACCCAGCTGGGCTTCAAGACCCACGTGAGCCTGGTGGACCAGTCGGTGATGTACGCCAAATACTGCGGCGTGCCCAAGCAGGAGATCGACGTGTGCCCCACGGGCGGCTGGCTCCGCGATTTCGCCGATCCGCTGACCGTGCTGTACGTGCCGTTCTACGGCCCGGCGATCACCCCCACCAACAACTCCAACTGGGGTCAG
>DASXJW010000170.1:0-3614 GCA_036497165.1 Solirubrobacteraceae bacterium | reverse complement strand
CGTAGTCCTCGATCTGCCCCGGGCGCTGCTGCCGCAGCACGTCGTGGAATGCCTCGTAGAACCGGCTCCGGGTCCAGTCCGGAAGCACTTCCCAGCAGTTCTGGCCGAGCAGGTCCTCCGTAGTCACGTCGGCCCCCAGTGCGTCGCGCACGTGTGCCATCGCCTGGCGGTTGAGGTACGTGTAGCGCCAGCGGCGATCGACCGCGAACACGGCGTCGCTCATCCGGTCGAGGATCTCATCCGCGTGCGCGCGGGCGGCCCTCAGCTCCAGCCCCGCGCGCTTCTTGTCCCGGAGGTCGCGGTGGGTGACGACGTACCCGGTGATCTCACCACTTGGTCCGTGGGTGGAGAACCCTGTGGCGTCAACGACCAGGAGCACACCGTCACGGCGCCCGACGGAGATCTCTTCTCGCCACCGGCCTTGCGTGCGCACGGCAGCGCCTATGGCGGCGCGCCGCTCGTCGTCGAGGACCGGCTTGAGCAGGCTTCGGATAGGCCGCCCCACCGCCGCCGGCGCACTCCACCCGTACAAGCGCGACGCGCCCCGGCCCCACGCCGTGATCCGCCCCTCCGAGTCCAGGGCGATGACAGCGAGCCCGGCGTTGTCCACCGCGGCTGGCAAATCCTCCAGCTCGCGCTGGGCGCGCCGCTTGCGCGTGACATCACGCTCGACGAGGACCGCAGCGACGGTCGCCCCGGCATCGTCGTGAATCGGCGCCGAGCGGCAGCTGAGGCTGTGGCGCGCGCCCCCCGCCGCCAGCCAGATGCACTCCTCGTCACGGACGACCTCGCCGATCCGGACCGAGCGCATCACCGGCAGCTCCCGGGTCTCGTACCGCTGCCCGTCTGGGCGAAACCGCACGGCGGCCGCCCGAGATCCATCGCGTTCTGGCTCTCCGGCATCCCCGCCGCGACAGCCCTGTTGGTCATCAGAACCCGGCCGGATGGATCGACGAACGCGACCGTGTCGCGAAGCTCGGCGAGGAGGACCGCGAGCCCATCCTGCCGAGGTTGTCATGCCGCATGGACGGCATCGTTTCCACCCGTCTGGAGGCTGAGTCCCGACGATCCTCCATCGTGGCCACGTTGTCAAATGTCCTGGCGGCGCCGTTGCCGAGCGCCTCGAGTGGATCCGATTCGTCCCGCGGCCGCCCGGCATCACTGGTCACATCGAACCACTTCTTGGTGCGCTCACGGTTCGCTCCTTCAGCCTACCTGACCCCGTCGTTACCCAGCGCACGCCGTCGATATCACAACCCGCGTGTGAAAGTCCACATGGGGTCATCTCGACACGTCTTGCGTGGCGGCCCACGCGCGTCCGGGACCGTCACCCACGATGTGACCCCCATCCACGGCGTGGGGTTTTCCACACGGCCGAAGTCGAGCCTGCTCAATAGAGACGCCGCAGCCAACGGGCAAGAATCGCTCCATGACATATTTGGACTCAACATACGTCCCGTCACAGTGGTCGCCGAGCGGGCGGCGCCGGGGCTCAGCGAGAGGGAGCACCGACGACTATTTCACCCGCGACGACGCCGCCGAGCGAGCGCTGATCCTCCGCGCCAAGGCGGGCGGCCCGCGGGATCGTGAGGAACTTCTCACGTGGTTTGCGCCGATGATCGCCGGCGTCGCTCGCGCCTACCGCCGGTCCGCGGCGGTCGACCGCGAGGAGCTGACGCAGGAGGGCGTCGTTGGCCTCCTCCGCGCGCTCGAGCGCTACGAGCCGGAGCGTGGCGTCCCGTTCTGGGCCTACGCGGTGTGGTGGGTGCGTCAGGCGATGCAGCAGGTCGTCAGCGAGCTATCGCGGCCGATGGTCCTCTCCGACAGAGCGCTGCGTCAACTCGCCCGCATCAAGGACGCCCAGCGCCGGTTCGAGCAGGCGCATCACCACGAGCCAAGTCCCTCGGAGCTGGCCTCGCTGGTCGGACTGCCCCGGTGGCAGGTCGAGAGCCTGTTCCGCGCTGCGCGCAACGCCCGCGGGCTCGAGGAGCCGGCGGGCGGTGACAGGAGCGAAGGCACCAGCCTGGTCGAGTTGCTCCCCGACGAGCCGGCCCAGGACCCGTATGAGCGTGTCGACCAGCGCGAGCTGGCCAGGACGGTTCCCAATCTCCTCGCGTATCTGAACGAGCGCGAGAGGATCGTGATCCGGTCGCGCTACGGGCTGGGCCGCCCCGTGCAGACGCTCCGGGAGGTCGCGCCCAAGCTCGGTGTCAGTGCCGAGCGTGTCCGCCAGATCGAGCACGACGCGCTCGAGAAACTGCACACGGCCGCCGCCGGCTAGTGGTCGCTCGGCGTTCCCGGGGCAGTCGTGAATCTTGCCGTCGCGCTCGGTTCACTCACACTGACACTCACCACCTTGACCGTGACACGCACCACCTGACCACCACGATGCACGCGTCGCCGGCGTCTAACCGTCATCGACTGCCAGTTGACGCCAATCGTGGGAGCAGTCTGTGAGGGCTTCGAGCCGGCCTACCGGGGCACCCCCCGGCCGGTGAGCCAGTCCCAGGCCCGCCGCAGCCGCGCCTCGAGCGGGCTCTCCCCCACCCCCACCCGGCTCCGCCGCGACTCCTGCTCTGGAGCGTGCAGCTCCCGCCGCGCGACTGAGAGAACGACTCCGCGCTCGTGGATCTCGGCGATCTGATCCGCCTCCGCATAGAGATGTCGCCCGGGAAGCGGGTGGGTGTGGACGATCACCCCCTCGAATATGCCCCCCACCTCCATCACGTGTTCGACGACGCCGATCCGCCTCCCCTGGTGGTCGTAGACCGGCGTTCCCTCGGCGATGGCGGTATAGGCGACCAGGTCGCCCAGTTCCTGAGGATCCATCGTCTCGGTCAATAGGCCGGGAAGACGCCGCCGCCAGCCGCGTCCCGCCGTTCGTGTGGCGGGACGCGTCGCCGCTCACCGTTGCCGCGCGCGCACGCCGGCCTAGTCCTTGCACTGCAGCGACGATCTGCGGAGGACTCCAGATGGCGAGGACGGTCGAAGCGGAATCCTCGAGCACGGACGGTCGCGAGACCGTGGAGCCGCGGTCGCCACCGCGCCTGCCCGGGCTCCTGACCCAGCCGCCTTACCGCAACGCGGTAGTCGTCATGGTGATCGCAGTGACGATGGCGTCGATCTTCGCCGTCTCCTACACCCTGGCGCTAGGCCGTCCGACGCCGCACGACATCCCGGCCGCCGTCGTCGGGCACCCGGCGCGCCGACCCGGCGTGATCCCCGCGCTCGAGGCCGCCACCGGCAACGGTCTGCGCCTCACCTCGTACGCGTCGTTGGCTCGCGCCAAGCACGCGGTCGATGAGCAGCAGACCTACGCCGCCCTGGCGCTGACGGGCGGCCGGCCGCGCCTGTTCCTCGCCAGCGCGGCGGGCATCTCGGTCGCCCGCGTGCTGGAGCACGCCGCCCAAGCAGTGCCGGCGCGGGCCGGCGGACCGCTGCAGATCGTCGACCTGCACCCGCTGCCGCCCACGGACCCGGAGGGCCTCGCCTCGTTCTACGCGACGCTGGCCGCCACGATTCTCGGATTCGTGACGATGTTCCAGCTGCGAGCCAACGCCGAGGGCCTGTCGCTGCGCGCCTGGCTCGTCTGCATCGTCGTGCTGGCGCTGGTC
>DASXJW010000169.1:0-15748 GCA_036497165.1 Solirubrobacteraceae bacterium | reverse complement strand
GAGGTCCGGCGTCCAGCTCTGTGGTCGGGTGATGTCGTAGTCCTCCTTCCACGACCATCCCTCGTCGGACCACCATTCACGCCGCTCGTATCCACCCCCTTCCACAAACGTCAGGTACGTGGCGTTGGTGATCGGCGTGCGTCCGATCAGGTACCCGCGGACGTCGGTGCGGTGACGGGGGCGCTCGTTGTCGTAGGCAAAGCCGGACGACGAGGTGCCGATCGTGCACTCACCACCGGGGATCTCCACCATCTCCAGGCCGGTGAGACCGGCCATGCCGGCCCGCGCGCCGTTGCCGGTCGGGCTCGCCCCCGCGGCGGGCTCGCCGAGTGGCAGCCCCTCCAGCTGGGCGAGCTGAACCGTCTGGAGCATGGTCTCGTTGTGCTGCTGCTCGTGGCGCACGATGAGCTCGGCGATGACACCGTCACCCACGCCATGCGCGGCGATGACGTCCAGAACCCGCTCGCGCACCTCGCGCAGGTAGTCCCGGGCCGGCCCCGGACGCAGGAACGGCAGGTCACCGCGTCCCGCGCGCGGGGTCTCGAACGCGTCGTAGACGTCGGCAAGGTCGTCGCGCAGGAGCGGCAGGCCGCCGTGGCGGTGAGCGAGCCACAGGTCCTCGAAGGCGGCGATGTGGCCGAGGTCCCACACCAGCGGGCTCATCAGGGTGGAGTGCACGCGCTCCAGCTCCTCATCGGAGAAGGGAGCGACCAGCTCGAGCGTGCGCTCCCGGGACTCCTGCAGATCATCGACCGCTCGCTGGGCGTCGCTGGACGCGACGGCTGCCTGGAAGCCGTCCATCCCCTAATAGTGACAGCCTCGAATCTGACGAATGCGTTAAGTCCGGGACGGCGCTTGGGATCAAGCCAAACCGGCTAGGCTGCCCGCACGATGAACATCAAGGAGCTCGACCGCGGTGAGCTGTTGGCGGTCGTTGGAGGAATCCTGTTGGGGGTGTCGCTGTTCTTGAACTGGTACTCGCTGGGCAACGGCAACGCCGAGCTGGGCAGCTGCCGTGGGCCGGACACGACCTGCTCGGGCTGGGCCTCCCTCTCGGGGTTTCGCTTCCTCTTCCTGGTCGCGGCCGTGGCGCCGCTCATCCTCGCCTGGGTCATCGTGCGCGGGCATGCCCTGTCCTGGCCCCGTGGCGAGCTCACCGCCGTCACCGCCCTGGTGGCGCTGGTCATGACCCTGTTCGTCGGCGTGATCGATCATCCCGGCTCGCCGCCCGAGGAGATCTCCGTCACCACCGGCTGGTGGGTCGCGATCGCCGGCGACCTCCTCATCCTCACGGGCTCGGTGTGGCGCTCCAAGGAGAGCGGCGCCGGGCGCAAGCCCCCGGGGGTCCTATGAGCACGACGCCGACCAGTCAGAAGCCGGATCGCAACCTAGCGCTCGAGCTGGTGCGCGTCACCGAGGCAGCGGCGCTGGCCGCCGCGCGGATGGTGGGTCGCGGCGACAAGGAGGGCGCCGACCAGGCGGCGGTGGATGCCATGCGTCTCGTGCTCGACTCCGTCTCGATGGACGGCATGGTCGTCATCGGCGAGGGCGAGAAGGATGAGGCGCCGATGCTCTACAACGGCGAGCAGATCGGCGACGGGAGCCCGCCCGCGGTCGACATCGCCGTGGATCCCCTGGAGGGCACGCGGCTGACCGCGCTGGGCATGCCCAGCGCGCTGGCGGTGATCGCTCTGTCCGAGCGCGGCTCGATGTTCGATCCCGGCCCCTGCGTGTACATGGAGAAGATCGCCGGCGGTCCCGACATCGCCGACCTCCTCGACCTCGACCGGCCCCTGGCCGACACCCTGGCGCTGGTGGCCGAGCGCCGCAATCGCGACATCCGCGACGTCATGGTGGTCATGCTGGACCGTGAGCGCCACCACGACGCGATGCGCCAGGTGCGCGAGGCCGGCGCGCGCGTGCGCCTCATCACCGACGGCGACGTGTCGGCGTCACTGCTGGCCGTCAGCGAGAACTCGCCCGTGGATCTGCTCTGGGGCATCGGCGGCACCCCGGAGGGGGTCATCTCCGCCGCGGCGATCAAGTGCATCGGCGGTCAGCTGCTGGGGCGGCTGTGGCCGCGCAGCGACGAGGAGCGCACCGCCGCCCTCGACGCCGGCTACAACCTCGACAAGGTCCTCACCTGCGACGACCTCGTGCAGGGCGAGAACGCGTTCTTCTCCGCCACCGGCGTCACCGACGGCGACGTGCTCCAGGGGGTCCGCTACCAGGGCGACCGGGGGGCCACCACCGAGTCACTGGTGATGCGGTCGCGCTCGGGCACCGTGCGCCGCATCCACGCCCGCCATGACCGCGCGAAGATGCGCGCGATGGGCATCACGTCCTACGGCTGATCGGCGGGCTGGGGCGCGGGTCGCGGGCGGCGGCGTCCGCGGCCGCGCGGTCAGCGGCGGCGTCCCAGTCGCCGATGTCGAGCTGGTCGGCGAGCACGCCGACCTTGGAGCGCGCCAGGTCGAGCTTGGCCAGGGAGCGCAGGAACGCGTGGGTGACCAGCACGTGGACGACCGACTGCGTCATCTCATAGACGGGCTCGGAGAACCCGACGGCGATCGAGGGGTAGAAGTTGGCCACCTCGACCTCGATGAGCAGATCCTCCTGCCCGTCAGGGCGGGCCGGCTCGCGCCGGACGTTGAGCTCGAGGAAGCCACAGCCCCGCCCGGCGCGCGCCACCAGCAGGCCGTCGCGGACGCGCCAGCGCACCGAGCCGTGATCGTCCGCGATGGTGTACTCGGGGGCCTCGAAGCGCAGCAAGGTCAACGGGCGCGTCAGGAAGACGACGGAGCGGCTGTCGGCGGTGTACTTGACGCGGATGAAGTTGAGGGTCACCCGGGAGAGGAAGCGCCAGTAGGTGCGTGCCAGGTTCTCCAGGTTGGCCGGCGTCCAGATCCGCTCGAGGTCGCAGGCGGCCATCGTCAGGACCGCCGACTGCACGGAGCGCACCGCGCCGTCGCGCGCGATCACGGTGGACCTCCGCGGCGAGACGATCACCGACTGAGCCGGGAGCGACCGGCGGCGGTGGCGGCGCAGCACCGCGACCAGGGCGGACAGGGCGAGCGCGACCAGGGTGAGAGGTGCGGCCACGGCGCAGATTGT
This sequence comes from Solirubrobacteraceae bacterium, assembly GCA_036497165.1. Taxonomy (GTDB): domain Bacteria; phylum Actinomycetota; class Thermoleophilia; order Solirubrobacterales; family Solirubrobacteraceae; genus Palsa-465. The sequence continues at coordinate 12,634 of DASXJW010000169.1, read as the reverse complement.
GCCCGGTTTGCCGCCGGCGCAAGCTAAGCCGGGGTTAGCCCGCCAGCGCGTGCAGGGTGACGGTGGTCCCCTCGGCCACGGTGCCCTCGCCGGCGGGGATGAGGGCCAGAGCGTCGGCGCCGAGCAGCGAGGTGAGGATGTGGGACCCCTGGGCGCCGTTGGGGTAGGCGCGGACGGCGTCCTCGTCGTCGCGGAGCCGGACGCGGATCATCTGGTCACGGCGGGGGTTGCGCGTGACCTCGGTCCCCAGGATCGCGGTCGGGCGGGGGGGCGCGGGGCTCGGGGCGCCCTGGAGCGCCGCGAGGGCGGGGGCGACGAACAGCGAGAACGTGACCACCGCCGAGACCGGGTTGCCCGGCAGGCCGAACACGAGCGGGTGGCCGGCCGGCGGCACCCCGAACCAGGTGGGCTTGCCGGGCTGGAGCGAGACGCTCCAGAACACCTCCGCCACACCGAGCCCGTCGAGGGCCGGCTTGACGTGGTCGTGGGGACCGACCGACACTCCGCCGGAGAGGATCACCACGTCTGACTCCTGAAGCGCCGTGCCGATCCCGGCCGTGGTCGTCTCGCGGTCGTCCGCGAGCCGGCGCGCCGGGGCAGTGATGGCCCCCAGCCGCCGGGCCAGGCCCGTCAGCATGGGCGCGTTTGAGTTGTGGATCTCCCCGGGACCCAGCGGCTCGCCCGGAGCGCGCAGCTCATCGCCGGTGCACAGGACCGAGACGCGCGGTTGGCGGGCGACCGTCACGGCGCCGACGCCGGCGGCGGCGGCGGCGCCGAGCGCGACGGGCTCCAGCGGCGTGCCGGCGCGCAGCACGACGGTGCCCTCGCGCATGTCCTCCCCCGCACCGCGGAGGTGTTCGCCGGGGGCCACCGGGGCGGCGGTCTCGATCGCCGTCCCGTTGGCGACGACGTTCTCCTGGGGGATGACCGCGGTCGCCCCCGCGGGCACGGCGGCTCCGGTGGAGATGCGGATCGCCTCGCCGTCGGCGAGGCGGTGGCTCGAGGGGGTGCCGGCGCGTGACTCACCCACGACCGTGAGGGTGCGGCCGGCCTCTCCAGCGGTCACGGCGTACCCGTCCATCGCCGAGCAGGGGAAGGGGGGGACGTTGCCGGCGGCGGTGACGTCCTGGGCCAGGACGCGACCCAGGGCGTCGTTCAGGGCCACGATCTCGCTGTCGAGCGGCGCCACGGCGTGAAGAACGAGCCGTCGCGCATCGTTGATGGAGATGAGCGGTGTGGGCATCAAGGACCGGTGACCCGCCGAAACGGGATTTCCAGCATATTGCGGTCAACACGGATGGAGCCGACAGGGACGCGTGATACAAGACGGCCGATGGCGCCCGTGCCCCCCCGTCGGCGGCGGGCACGCCCGGTCGCCGACGCCCCGATCGACGCGCTGCTCCAGCGGTCAGAGGATCTGGCCCGGGGGTGGCTGCTGGCCCTGATCGAGCAGGCGCCGCTCGACCAGGCGGCGGGGATCCTGGCCACCGAGCTGACCCGAGACGGCCCCCGCGTCTGCGACGCGGTGCTGCGCGCCATCGCCGACGACGCGGATCTGCGCCGGCTGGCGCCCGGCGGCGTTCTGGAGCCGCTGGCGGCCCGGGTGGGCGAGCTGGCCGGCGCGGCGTCGCCGGCGGCGGTCTCGAGCGCCGTGGACGCGCTGCAGGGCGTCGTCTGGAGCGCCGTGCGCGAGGAGCTGCGCGCCCCGGACGCCGACCTGGTGTCCGAGCTCACCGAGCGTCTGGCGCTCATCGGCGAGCTCGTGCGCGCCGCCGCGCTGGAGCATGGGGCAGCGGCCGGTGGTCGGGCAGCACCGATGTCGGCGCCACCGCCGTCTCCGCAGCCGCCTCCGCCGATGGCGCCCCCTCCGCCCGTGGCGACCTCCCGGCCGCCCGTCCAGCCCACGCCCCCGCCGCGTGCCTGGCCAGGGCTGTCCGATGGGCCGCCGTCAGCGGACGCCCTGTGGGTGAGCGCGCTCGAGGACGAGATCGCCCGCTCGGCGGGATCGCACCTGTCGCTCCTGCTGGCCGAGCTGGAGGACGCAGAGCGTCTGAGTGCCGTCGAGCCGGAGGCCGAGGCGCGCGCCACGTTCGGCCGCTTTGCCGGCGCGGTGCGCAGCGCGACGCGCCGCCAGGACATCCTGGTGTGCGAGAGCGCCACCCGTGCGTGGATCATCGCCCGCGAGACCGACCGGGCGGGAGCCCAGGCGCTGGGCGAGCGGATCGTGGCCGCCGTGAGGGACGCTCCTTCCTGGCGCGGTGCGCCCCTGATGGCGTGCGTCGGCCTCGCGGTCCTGGGAAAGGACGGCCGGACGAGCACGGAGCTGATCGAGGCCGCCGAGGAGGCGCGCTTTGCCGCCGCCGCCGGAGGCGTGGAGATCCTGGGCGGCGAGGAGCGCTAGCCGCGGGCTCAGCGCGCCGGCAGCGACACCGCAGCGATCTGCGCGGTGCCCTGGATGCCGAGGGCCTTGCCGGTCGCCATGGTGAGATCCCAGTCGGCGCCGTTGGCGTAGGGCCCGCGGTCGATGACCGGGACGACCAGCGTCCGGCCGCGGTAGTAGATCGCCACCGACTCCCCGCACTTCAGCGTCCGGTTGGCCAGCCCGACCGTGCTCCGGCCCAGCCGCTGGCCGCAGGCGGTCCTCTTGCCGTAGAAGCCCGGGCCGTACTCGGTTGCCCGGGAGGGCCGGTACACCGTCGTGGTCAGCGACGGGGTCGCCGTCGCCGCCCGCGCCTGAGCGGCGCCCGTGACCACCGCGCGCATGGCAAAGCGGCCGATGTGGTTGGCCTGCCAGGGCGCGCTGAACGTGCCGTCGGGGCCGACGGTGGCCGAGACGGTGTCCGCCCAGCTCCAGTTGGTCTGATGGCCCGAGCGCTGGATCTCGATCGTGTCGCCCGCCAGTTGCTGGGAGGCGGTGCCCGCGAAGGTCAGCGCCCTGCCCAGGATGCCGGAGGCGCTCGTCCGCAGAGTGATCCCGGCTCCGCTGGTGGAGACGGTGACGTTCCCGCTCTGGACGGCGCTGGGGGTGTCGGTGCCCGTCTGAGTCGAGGTCGTGGTCAGGGGCGAAGCGCCAGGCGCCAGGCCGCCGCCGCCCGAGGAGGCCAGCGCCGCCGCGGGCAGGGCGAGCGCCGCACAAAGCAGGGCGCAGACGGCATGGGCATGTCGACGTCGAGTCGGTATCAAGGATCCTTCTTATGGGTCTGCCTACGAGGTGAGCTGACGGGCTCGCGCTTTGTCGGCGCTACGGTCCTTTGCGGGACCGATTCGCCCCAGCGGGTCTACGACGACCCGCGAGTGGTTCCCCCGTCGGCCGCTCCCGGAGGAGAGGCCGTTCGGCTGGTGGCGCGGCAGTATACGCAACCGCGCCGGACGGAGTTATGTCCGCCTCGCCTACGGGCGCGGCAGGCGTGAGACGGCGCGGCGCAATGCCCGGGCGCCGGCGTGCAGACCGATCTCGGCCAGCTCGGCGGCAGCCTGGACGGCAGTCTCGAGCGCGCCGGGTGACGGCCCGGGAACGGGTCTCGCCGGCGAGGCGGAGCGTGGCGCCGCTCGAGGGGCGGCGGCCTCGGGAGTGGCGGCCTTCCCGGCCCGGGCGGGGCTGGGCTGTGGCTTGGCGGCGCGGGCCTTGGCAGCGGTGGCCGGCTTGGCGGCGCGGGCCTTGGGAGCGGTGGCCGGCTTGGGCCTCGGCTTGGCGGCGCGGGCCTTGGGAGCGGTGGCCGGCTTGGGCGTGACGGCGCGCGCCCTGGGAGCGTCGGCGCTGACCACGGAGGCCTCGGCCTTCTGGCCGTCCACCGGCGGCACGGGGGAGGGCGGGGCCCCTCGCTTCTCGGAGCGGCGGTGGGGGCGGGTCCGCGGCAGCGACCCGATCACTCCAGGCTGGGGCTCATCGGCCATGTTCTTCAATGATTGCGCACCTGCCGCACGAGAGCCCGAGGGGCCGGGGAGGGGGCGAAACCGGCAGGTCGCCAAAAAATTCGTCGGAACGCTGAAACGGCGCGATATCTTCGACGTATAGACCTGGAGACAGAGAGAAGACGCCCCCGGCGCGCGCTGCCGCCGGACCGCTCTTCAGCATGGCCTGCGCAGGCCTATCTCCGATTGACTTCACAAAATATAGTGACTATAGTCGGACCGTATGTTTGAGTAGCGGTCGTGCGCTCTGAGGAGGGCGTCGCGGTCGGTTTTCTTGTACTGAGCGTCGGCGCCGCTGGCGTGTCGCCGCCAACGACGGAAACGGAATCAGATGTCTGTAGCGGATCTGCAGGAACTCGAAGAGATCAAGGGCCTGGTCAACCGCGGCCAGCAGCTTGGCGTGCTCACCTACTCGGAGATCGCCGGGGCAGTCTCGGAGCTCGATCTGGACGAAGCCGACGTCGAGGAGCTTCACGGCTTCCTGGAGCGGGCCGAGATCGAGCTCGTCGAGGAAGTGGACCCGGCCCTGGCCGCCACCGAGGTCGAGCGCGCGCCCGACAAGCGTGGCCGGCGCAAGGCCAAGACCGCGCTGGACCTCAAGCCGGACATGACGACCGACTCGCTCCAGCTCTTCCTCAAGGACATCGGGAAGGTGCGGCTGCTCACCGCCCAGGAGGAGGTCGACCTGGCCAAGCGGATCGAGCGCGGCGACCTCGACGCCAAGCAGAAGATGGTGGAGTCCAACCTGCGCCTGGTCGTCTCCATCGCCAAGAACTACCGCAACCAGGGCCTGCCCTTCCTGGATCTCATCCAGGAGGGAACGCTCGGCCTGGTCCGCGCCGCCGAGAAGTTCGACTACCGCAAGGGCTTCAAGTTCTCCACCTACGCGACATGGTGGATCCGCCAGGCCATCGCCCGCGCGCTCGCTGACAAGGCGCGCACCATTCGCATCCCCGTCCACGTCGTGGAGAAGCTCAACAAGATCGGGCGCGCCGAGCGCAAGCTCGTGACCGAGCTCGGCCGCGAGCCGACCGCCGAGGAGATCGCCGAGGTCACCGGGATCGAGCCCGAGGAGGTCGAGTCGATCAAGCGCTCCGCCCAGGCTCCGGTCTCGCTGGAGAAGCCGGTCGGTGACGAGGAGGAGTCCGAGTTCGGGCAGTTCATCGCCGACGAGCGGGCCGAATCCCCGTACGAGCGGGCGGCCGAGATCCTCACCAAGGAGGCGCTGCGCGAGGCGCTGGAGAACCTCAGCTACCGCGAGCGCCGGGTACTGGAGCTGCGCTATGGGCTCGGCGGCGAGCATCCGCGGACGCTGGACGAGGTCGGCCGGACGTTCAACGTCACGCGCGAGCGCATCCGCCAGATCGAGAACCAGTCGCTCAAGAAGCTGCAGTCGCTCGCCGAGGCGCAGAAGCTCCGCGACGTCGCCTAGATGGTTGATTCCACGACCCCGCGTGCCGGATGAATCCGATGATCTACGCCGGATCGGTGTCCTCGGGGCTCGCCCATACATCCAGTATGGGCTTCGCCCTGCGTCCTTGACCGGCTTGATCCCCGAATTCCCCGGCAACCACGCGGCCGCGGAATCAATCATCTAGTTCGCGCCAGCCCTCCCATTCCTAAGACTTCAGTTCGTGAAGTCTTGCGCTAGAATCGGAGACCTGATGGTTTCGAATGACACGTGTCCGGTCTGCGCGACGGCGGAGATCGTGTGCGGCAAGTGGACGCTGCTGGTGATCCGCGACCTGGCCGAGGGCCGGTCGCGCTTCTGCGAGCTCGAACGTTCGCTGGCCGGCATCAGCCCGCGAACGCTGTCGCTGCGGCTGCGGGCGCTGGAGGAGGAGGGCATCGTGGAGCGCCAGACGTTCCCCGAGGTCCCGCCGCGCGTCGAATACGTCCTCACTCCAAAGGGCCGCGCGCTCGTCCCGCTCATCGAGAGCATGCGCGTCTACGGCCGCGAGTGGCTGGGCGTGGATTGCGCCGCTCCGCTCGAAGCCGACGCCGTCCGGCAGCCGGTCGCCACCGCCGCCTGAACCCCCCGGCGTGCGCATTGCCGTCTCCGCCGATGAGCTGACCGGCGTCGCCGCGTCGCTGCCCGAGCAGCTGCGCCTGCGCGGGCATGAGCCGGTGCTGCACGGCGCCTTTGCCTCCGACGAGACGCCGGAGTGGGCCTGGGCGTCCGAGCGCGCGGCACGCGACGTGGCCGAGGGCGTCGCCGACCAGGCAATCGTCGCCTGCTGGACCGGTACCGGCGCCTCGATCGCGGCCAACAAGGTCCCCGGCATCCGCGCCGCCCTGTGCGGCGACGCGCCCACCGCGGCCGGCGCCCGCCGCTGGAACGACGCCAACGTCCTGGCCCTCAGCCTGCGCACGACCTCTGAGGCGCAGCTGCAGGAGATCCTCGACGCGTGGCTCAGCGGCGCGCCCTCCACCGACGACAGCGACGCGCGCAACATCGCCCACGTCGCGGAGCTCGATAGCCGCTAGTAGAGCCGCTGCAAGGTCTGATGCGGCGGAGAGGATCGCCGCGCGGCGCGCAGAAACCGCGGTCGTGCGCAACGTCACCCTTCATCGTCTGCTGGAGTCCTTCACCGTCGACGCGTCCGGCCGCCTGTGCGCGGAGGCGGCCGCCGGTGCCGAGATGCCGTTCGAGCTCGCCGAGGAGCGCAGCAGCGGGCGCGTGCCCCTGTACTGCTACCGGCCGCTGATCGGCGAGTTCATCCGCTCGCGAATGGCCGCGCTGGCGACGATGCCCAGCGGTGCCGACGCCGCGCGCGCGCTGTCGCAGTGCGACGCGCTGGACGTCTATGTGTCCGAGCACGGCGCGGCGGCCCCGCCGGACCCGCGGGGCGGCGCCTCGGCCGCTCTGGGCGTGTTCCTGGAGGCGGTCTTCTCCGAGCGCAGCGGGTTCGGCTTCGAGCCCGCGGCCTTCGAGGCGGCCTACGCCGACCTCGAGCGCGTCGTGTACGAGGGTCACTGCACCGCCACGGTGATCGCCCCCCTGCGGGGCGTGGCCCTGGATCCCGACACGATCGAGCTCACGCTGGGCGACGGGCTGTCGCTCATCCGCGGCGACGCGCTCGCCGAGGCGCCCCCGGAGGCGGTGTGGGGCAACGGCGAGGAGCCCAACGTTCTGGCGCTGATGGCCATCGCGCCGGACCGTTCCGACAGGTCGCCGGTGGCCGCGGCCCGCACCCGCTTCCGGCATCTGCTCAGCGCCCTGCGGCTGTTCGAGCGCGGCGGCTACGCGCTCGGCCCGGTGGGATGGGCGCGGACCGAGGCGGGAAGCTGGCGCTCGGTGTCGCTCGGCGTCGCGGGCCGCCCCCGGCGGCTGACACTCGTCCCCGCCGCGCAGGAGGACGAGCTGCGCGCCTTCTGCCGCCTGGTGGCGCGGCGCGATCCGCGCCCCGAGCTGGCGTGGGCGCTGGCCCGGTTCGAGATGGGATGCGAGCGGGTCTCGCCCTTTGAGGCGCTGACGGACTACCTGCTGGCCCTGCGGGCGATGCTCGAGCCCGAGGGCCCCGCGAGCGGCCGGCTGGCCACCCGGCTCGCCGTCATCTGCGCGCGGCCCGAGGAGCGCGGGGCCCTGGCCGAGCGCACCGCTCGCGCCGCGGCGCTCGAGCGCTCGGTCATCGGCGGACTGACCGCCGGCGAAGACGATCACGACCGTCCGGTCGCGCTCGTCGACGAGGTCGCGGAGAACCTCCGGGCGATCCTGCGCGATGCGCTGTGCGGTCACCTGGACAGCGACCTCGTCGGCGTGGCCGACGAGCTTCTGGCCGAGGCCGCGGCGTCGCCGGCCGCGCGCGAGGACGCCCCGGCGGCCGCGGAATCCGCGGAACCGGCCCGAGTCCACTAAACTGCACAGCGACCGCTCCCTACTCGGTCTCCCACGGGAGGCCGGGAGTGTTCTGCCCACCAGGCACGACACAAGTAAGTCCTGGGGCTCGTAAGTAGTCAGGGGGAGCGCGATCTCAGCGATGAGCGGGCACTGCCCGCTCGTCCTGGTTAAGGGGTCATCCGCCCCGAGGCACTACGCTCCGCCACATGGCCGAAGAGGACCTCATCTGCATGGTCGAGATCCCCATGGGAAGCCGCAACAAGTACGAGTACGACCCCGAGTTGGGGGCGATCAAGTTCGACCGCTTCGTGTCCGCGGCGGTGGTCTACCCGACCGACTACGGGTTCATCCCGGACACGCTGGCCCTCGACGGCGACGAGCTCGATGTCCTCGTCTGCGTCTCCGAGCCCACGTTCCCCGGCTGTCTGGTCCCGGTCAATGCGATCGGCCTCTTCTGCATGACCGACGAGAACGGCCCCGACAACAAGGTCGTGTGCGTGCCCGTCAACGATCCGCGCTGGAACGTCCACCACGAGATCGAGGACCTGCCGCTGCAGCTGCGCAATGAGATCTTCCACTTCTTCTCGGTCTACAAGGACCTCGACCCCGACCGGCACTCCGAGCCGGCGGGATGGCAGGGCCGCGACGTCGCCCGGCGCGAGATCGCCGAGGCCCAGGAGCGCCACCGCGCTCGGGCGCGCAGCTGACGCGATGTACCACGTCGAGCTGCGCCAGTTCCCGCACGTCGCCCGCGTCTTCAACCTGAGCCGGGAGGAGGTGGAATCGCGTTTCGTGCGCCCGTGGGTGGGCGGCACGATCATCGAGCACGAGGACCGCCGCTGGGCCCCGGAGCGCAGCCACCTGAAGATCCTCGAGGGCCCGAAGCTGCGCACCGAGGAGTTGGGCATGGGCCGCGGCTGGACCGCGGCGACTCGGAGCGCCGCCGACGTGACCGACGCGGTGATCGCCCAGGCGCGGCGTGGAGCCGAGGCGCGGCCGGAGGTGGAGGCGCTCAAGGGCGCCATTGCCGAGGTCGCCGCGACGCCGCTCGGCTTCCAGGACGTGATGGCGCTGGCGGCCGCCGCGCATCCCCACTGGCGGGCCAGCCAGCAGCTCGAGCTGGCCGAGCGGGCGGTGTGGGAGATGCTGCATCAGGGTGGCCTGGCCATGACGGTCAACGGATCGGCGGTCCGTCGCGAGCGCTGGCAGCCGATCGTGCTCAGCTGGGCCACCTGGGCCGGGATCACCACCGAGCCCTTCCGGCTGCAAATGTCGGTGGGCAGCGCGGGCTCCGGATAGCACCGGACGCGCCCGGGCTTTAGATCAGGCGATGACGTCGGCGATCAGGCGCTCGTGGTCGGCGTCGGAGGCGAAGAGGTAGCGGTGCACGCGCAGCAGGCCCGCGACGTCGTGCACATCGTCGTCGAGGTGGGGGACCAGCAGCAGCGGCTGGTCGGCCAGCTCGTCGTGCAGGCGGGCCACGTTGCGAGCGTCGCGGCGGGCCAGCCGGTGGTAGTCGAAGAAGTTCTCGGCCACGCGGGCGGCCAGGTCGGGTGCGAGCTCCTCGCCCAGCGCGCTGAGCAGATGCTCGGGCTCTGACTCTCCGAGGATGTCGTGATGCACGCGGTTGACGATCACGCCCGCGAACGGCAGTCCGGTCTCCTCCAGCGTGCGGCGAAACCAGATCGCCTCGTCGATGGCGGCCCCCTGGGCCGAGGTGACGAGGAGGAAGGCCGTGGTCTTGGCCCGCAGCATCTGCTCCACGGCGCGCGCGCGCACACTGAACTCGCCGGTCATGTCGCCCAGCAGCCCGAAGAACGTGGTGAGGTCGCCGATGAGGTCCACGCCGCTGACCCGGCGCAGGGCGCCGAGGAAGGGAGCCGCGCCGCGACCGAGCACCTTCATGCCCAGGCCCGTGGGGCGGATGAAGGCCTTCATCGCGCGCCCCTCCAGGAACGAGGTCAGGCGTCCCGGGGCGTCGAGGAAGTCAAGGGCGTTGCGTGACGGCGGCGTGTCGAGCACGAGCAGGTCAAAGTCGCCGTCGCGGTCGAGCTCGTAAAGCTTGGCCACCGCCGTGAACTCCTGCGAGCCCGACACCGCCGTCGAGAGCTCGCGGTACACGCGGTTGCGCTTGATCTCCTCGGCGCGCTCCGGATCGGCGGCGACGCGATCGATGAGCTCGTCGAAGGTGCGCTTGGGATCGAGCATCATCGCCCACAACTCGCCTGAGAACGTCCCGCCGGCCCCGACGGCCCCGGCCAGCCGCTCGGGTTCGACGCGGCGCGGCTCGTTCTCGAGCTCCTGCAGGCCCAGGGCGTTGGCCAGACGGCGCGCCGGGTCGATCGTGACCACGGCAACCTTGGCCCCCTCGGCCGCCATGCCGAGCGCGACGGCCGCCGACGTCGTCGTCTTGCCGACGCCCCCCGAACCGCCGCACACACAGACGCGCTTGCCATCGAGGAGGTCTGAGACGCTCATGCGGGGTGAGTCTAGGGTCACGACATCTCCGCACAAGATGCGCCGTTTCTCGGTAGGCTGCCGGGCACGGGGGCCCGGGACCGCGTGCGGGCCGAAATCGCATAACCGGGAGATATCGGCCCATGACTCGCAGGCTCACGCTTGTCGTCGCGCTCTTCGCGCTCCTCATCACCGCGTCCACGGCCCAGGCGGCCACGATCTGGACGCCGGTCGCGAGCGGAACCACCAGCACCATCACCTCGATCGTCTATCAGTCGCCCACGCGCTTCTGGTACGCCACCAGCAGTGGGACGATCGCGTTCTGGAACGGAAGCGCGTTCGTGGCCGGAACTGGTGTCACGCCCGGGGAGAACTTCGTCGATCTGGCCTTCCAGCCTGGCGGCAGCGTCGGCTACGCGGTCACCGGCAACGGCCACGTCTGGCACTCGACCGACGCCGGAGCCAGCTGGACGGAGATCACGCCGAACCCAGGCACGCGCAGCGATTGCAGCAACACGTCCGGGCCGGGGGCGGAGTCCGAGCTCAACGCCGTCCAATGGGCTAATGCCACCACCGTCTTCCTGGTTGGCAACAACTCGACGATCCTGCGCTCGCTCAATGCCGACGTGGCGACGCCCACGTTCACCGAGATCAACAAGGTTGTCACTGGGACCTGCGCTGTCCAGAACGAGATCTTCCTCGAGAACTTCACCGATGCGACCTTCCTGCCCACCAACCCGGCCAACGCGTTTTTCGTCGCTCAGGACTTCGGGCGCCTCTACCAAAGCAGCAACGCGCTGAGCGTCTCGGTGAGCGGGAACAAGACCGGCAACGACACCGTCAACTCCTTCAACGGCAATCCCCGCCTCGCCCAGGACGCCGGCAACCCGAACCGCCTCTGGGTCGTCGACCACGAGTCGGGCGGCGGAGGCTGCGGCACCCTGTGTCTCGAGGTATCCACCGACGAGGGCAACACCTCGACCACCGCCACCTTCCCCAACGACTCGAACGTCACCGGCGGGCTGTACGACATCAGCTCCCAGGGCGGGGTGGAGGTCACAGCCGGCAGCGGCGGCGAGATCTTCACCTCGATCGACGGCACCAACTTCTACAAGCAGCCCGCCGATGGCGCGCTGGCCACCGAGAACTGGCGCTCAGAGGCGGCCTACGACGCGGCGCACGCGGCGGTGGGCGGGGAGAACGGGGCGCTGGCGGTCACCGCCGCGGCCAACACCATCCCGGACATCATCGCGCCGACCGGCAGCATCTCCGGCCCGAAGACCGTCACCTCGGGCAAGGCGACCACGTACACCGCGGTGCTCGCCGACAACGCCGGTGGCTCTGGCATCAACCCCGCCTCGATCACGTGGACCGCGCCCGGCTTTGCCGCTCAGCACGGGGGAAGCGCGACGTACGCCTTCCCCAGCGGCATCGGCGAGGTGACGCTGACGGTGGCATTCGCCGACAACGCCGGCAACACCGGGACCGCGACCCTCAACGTCACCGTCAACAACGCGCCGCCCCCGGGGCCGCCCAGCGGGTCCAAGCCGGTCACGACCAGCACCGGCGGCGCCACGATCAAGATCTTCAAGATCGTCACGGTCACCGGCCGCAACGCCCGGTTCGTCCCGGTCATCGTGTCCGCGACCAGGGCGCGGAAGTTCACGGTCCAGATCCTGCCGCTCAAGGGCAAGAAGGCCCTCGCCACCGGCCACCTCACGCTCAAAGGCAAGCACGGCGGCCACGGCACGATCCGCGTCAAGCTCCCGGCCAAGGTCAAGCCGGGCACCTACTACGTCGCGGTCCGCGAGACGACCCTGAAGGGCAAGAGGGTGGGCAAGCTGATCAAGTTCAAATTCGCGCTCAGGTAGACGCAACCTGTAGGTTGCACTAAGCTAAGGCGGTGCGGATCCTCGCCCTCTACGACATTCACGGCAACCCCGACGCGCTCGAGGCCGTGCTGGCGGACCCCCGGGCGGCCGGCGCGGACGGGGTGGTCGTCGGGGGCGATGCGGTGCCGGGGGCGTTCGGCGCCCGCGTGCTCGATCGGCTCGCCGCGCTGAGCGTGCCCGTGCACTGGGTGCGCGGCAACGGTGAGCGGGAGGTCGCAGCGGCTGTCGGCGGCCCGGCGCCCGCCGCGGGCGACAACGCCGCGGAGATGGCCGCGTTCACGGCGCGTGAGCTGGGAGCCGAGCGGGCTCGCCCGCTGGGCGATCTGCCCTTGACGGTGACGATCGACGGCGTGCTCTTCTGCCATGCGTCGCCGCGCCGCGACGACGAGATGCTCACGCGGATCTCCACGGCCGAGCGCTGGTCTGAGGCGCTGGCCGGGGTGGGGGTCAAGCTGGTCGTGGCCGGTCACACCCACCAGCAGGACGACCGCATCGTGGACGGGGTGCGATTCGTCAACGCGGGCAGCGTGGG
>DASXJW010000168.1:0-4583 GCA_036497165.1 Solirubrobacteraceae bacterium | reverse complement strand
CAGTGCCTGGCCGATCAGGTTGATGTCCGAGACGCCGACGGTGACGAGGTCCCCGGCCGACACGCGCCCGCTTACCGTCGCGCCCAGCTCGCACGCCTGGCGGGTAACGAACCGCATCGTCTGGTACCCGGGCTCGATCCGAGCCCTCGTCTCGAGGCGCTCAACCATCAGGGCGGACAGCGCCTGGATGACGCCCAGCCCGAGAGCCACCAGGCCCCACCAGATCAGGGCCGGCTGGTCCCGGGCTATCAGACCGGCGTTGACAGCCTCTCCGATCACCCAGGGAATCAGCCCCTGTCCCCCTGCCCATACCACGTTGAAGACGCAGTCGGGCACGAGGACACGCCAGTGACGAGCGGCCATCCACAGCAGATATCTCCACGGACCGCGGATGTCGGGTGTCCCGGGATCCGCGTCAGCCATCTGGACGGAAAAGCCCACAAGCCCACCAGACTAACCGTCAGACCTTGGCTCAGCTACTCAATAAATCCGTTTATCCGGAACGGATAGTAGTCGTGCCTGTCCAGCGCCACCTGTCTCCCCGCCGAACCGGCCGTCCCCCACGGGGGGTGTGTCCTGGGGTTATACCAGGTTACGATGAATTATGGGGGTACTGGCGGCCGTGTGGCCACCGATACTTGAGCGCGGGACGGAGCTTGGGGAGCTTCGTGAGGCCGTGTCGGACGTCTGTGTCGGCACGGGGCGGCTGGTGGTCATCGAGGGCGCCGCGGGAGCGGGGAAACCCGGCTGCTGGCCGCGGCGGCCGAGGATGCCAGCGCGCGGGGACTGCAGGTGCTGCGGGCCAGCGGCACCGAACTGGAGCGTGAGTTCGCTTTCGGGGTAGTCCGCCAGCTTTTCGAGCCGCCGGTCGCGGCCGCGTCGCCGTCGGTCCGGCGGCAACTGCTCGCCGGGGCGGCGGCACCGGCCGGGCAGGTGCTGGCGCCGTCCGGCGCAGCCCGCCCCGATTCGGTATTCGTCACCGTTCACGCGCTGTACTGGCTGGCTGCGAACCTGGCGGTGCGGACACCGCTGCTGCTCGCCGTGGACGACCTGCACTGGGCGGACGAGGCCTCGGCCCGCTCGCTGGCTTACCTGGCGCGGCGGCTGACCGACACGCCCATCGCCCTCGTGGTGACGTTGCGCCCCGACGAGCCCAGCGCGCCGGCGGAGACCATCGACGCGCTGCGCGCGCAGCCGGATGCGGTGACGATCGTCCCCCGGCGGCTGACGCAGGCCGCGGTGGGCACCGTCGTCCGTGCTCGCGTTCCGGAAGCGGACGACGAGATGTGCGACGCCTTCCACGAGGCCAGCTCGGGGAAGCCCTTCTACCTGCAGGAGCTGCTGCGAGCGTTCGCCGGCGGCGGCTTGCAGTCAGCGGACGCGGTGCGGGAGGCATCCGTCCCCGCGCTCGGCGACCGGGTCATGCGGCGGATCGGCCGGGTCGACCCGGCCGCACCGGCGCTGGCGGGCGCGATGGCGGTGGTCGGCGACCGCGCGCCACTGTCCCTGGCCGCCGCGGTCGCGGGCATGGACGTCCTGACCGCGTCGCGCCTGGCCCGCAGCCTGGTGAGGATCGAGGTGCTGGCGAGCGAGGACCCGGTCGCCTTCGTGCACCCGCTGATCAGGCGGTCGGTCTACGACACGCTCACCCGCGCCGAGCGTGACGCCGCCCACTCCGCGGCGGCCGCGCGCCTCGAGGCGGCGGGAGCGCCAACGCAGGAGATCGCGGTTCATCTCGCCGCGCTGCGGCCCGCGCGCTCGGAAAGGACCGCCGCGACGCTGATGGCGGCGGCGGAGGAATCGCTCGCGCGCGCGGCTCCGGAAGCGGCCGTCTATTGGCTGCGCCGGGCGCTGGCCGAAGACGCGCCCGCGCCGTCCCAGGGGCTGCTGCTGTTCCGCCTGGGAGAGGCCGAGATGGCCGTGCGCGATCCTGCGGCGGAAGGACACCTCCGCCACGCGCTCGCGCTCGCCGGCGGCGACGACGCGCTGCGCACCCGCGTCGCCGCGGCGCTGGCCGAACTGCTCGTCACCACTGGCAGATGGGATACCGGGGTCGAAGTCGCCCAGAGCGCGCTTGACCGGATCCGCGGCCGTCAGCCTGGGCTGGCTCTCGAGCTTGAGGCCATTCGCGCGGCGACGCTCGTCTACGACCCGCAGCTGACCAAGGCCTTCCAACGTGACCGGCGCCGTCTTGAGCGGCTCGCACAGGGAGACGCGTGGCCGGCCCGGGCGCTGGCAGCGCTGCTGGCCGCCGCCGCGGCTGTGGTTGATGGTGACGTCCGGGGCGTAGCGCGGCTCGCAAAGCACAGCCTCGAAGGCGGACGGCTGCTCGAGCGCAACGCGGGCGGCTGGTCCTCCGCCCAGGTGCTGCATGCCCTGGTGTGCGTCGACGAGCTGGACTGGGCCCTCGCCGCGTGCGAGCAAGTCGAAACGGCAGGACGCCGCAGCGGCTCCCTCGTGGGCATGCTGACGGGCGGGGGCTACCAGGGGTACGTCCACGCGCGTCGCGGCGAACTCGCCGACGCGGAGGCGGTGCTGCGTCCGCTGGCCGAGATCGCCGTCCAGACCAGGATGGACATGTGGGTCGTCACCGGTTTCTTCATGCTCGTCGACGCGATGCTCGAACGACCAAGCCTCGACGACATAGCGAAGGACGTGGAGACATACGAACTCGAGCCCGAGTTCCTGGCGACGGCGGGCGGCGCCTTGCTGCTGGAGACCCGGGGGCGGCTGCGGCGGAGGCGCGGTGATCATGCGGGAGCTCTCGCCGACCTGCGCCAGTGCGCCGAGACGAACGCGTCCACGTGGCCGTCGCCGTGCCATTCCCCGTGGCGCTCAGAGCTGGCGCTGGCGCTGCCCGCAGGGGAAGATGACGATGCCCGCGCGCTCGTTGACGAGGAACTGACGCTGGCCCGGGCAACGGGCCTGGCCCGTCCGACCGGTATCGCGCTGCGCGCCGCCGGCCTCGTGTGCGGGGGCGAGGATGGTGTGGGGCTGCTGCGCGAGTCCGCGGCGGTCCTCGGGCGATGCGATGCGTCTCTTGAGCGGGCCCGCTCGCTGGTGGAACTCGGCGCCGCGCTGCGCCGCCGCAGTCAGCGGGCGCAGGCGCGCGAGCCCCTCGCCGAAGGCATGGACCTAGCCCGGCGATGCGGGGCCGACCGGCTCGCTACCCGCGCCGCCGACGAACTGCGCGCCGCCGGGGCCCGGCCCCGCCGTGCCGCCGTGAGCGGAATCGACGCGCTCACTGCGTCGGAACTGCGGGTGGCGCGGCTGGCCGCCCTGGGCCAGCCGAACGAGGCGATCGCCCAGGAGCTCTACGTGAGCCGCAAGACCGTGGAGACCCACCTGTCCCACGTCTACGCGAAACTCGGGCTGGCGGGGCAGGGGGCCAGGAAATCGCTGTGGGCCGCGCTCGCCGACCACGGCTAAGGGGCAAAGCTCAGGGAGCTCGCTAAATCTCAGGGTGGCTTACTGATGCGCGCCGCTTCGGCCTGCTGCGAGTCTTTGTGTGGGGAAACGAAGCGCGCCGGGCCCGCCTCATCACGGGCCCGGCGCGCCACGGGAGCGAAATACGTGGTGGTTCCTCAGGCGCTCTCGTAGAGCTTGGTCAGCACGAACTCCCGGTGCCCCATAACCTCAGCACAGGTCAGGCGCCCGTTGACGGTACGGTCCGCCACTGCCATCAGGCGCTCGCCGGATACCGCCAGGTCGTATTCGCGGCGCAGCAGGCCGGAGCAGTCCAGGTCGATGTGCTCGGACATGGTTTCGGCGGTCACCGGGTTGGCGGTCAGCTTGACCACCGGCTCCACCGGGTTGCCGATCACATTGCCCTGGCCGGTGGGGAACAGGTGCAGCACCGCGCCGGCCGCGGCCATCAGCGTGATGCATTCGGCCGCCGCTGAGGAGGTGTTCATGAAATACAGGCCAGGCCCGGACGTCGGCGCCTCGGCCGCTTCCAGGGCGCCGACCACGGGCATGGTGCCTGTCTTGGCGATGTTGCCCATCGCCTTCTCCTCGATGGTGGACAGGCCGCCGCGGATGTTGCCCTGGGTCGGCTGCGAGCCGAGCAGATTGGCGTCGGCGCGGTCGATCATCGCGAGATAGGAGTCGTAGATCGACTGGAATTTGGCACGGACGGCATCGTTCACGCAGCGCTCGGCGATCAGCTGCTCTCCCCCGGTCAGTTCGCTCGTCTCGCCGAACAAGACGGTGCCGCCCGCGCCGACCCAGCGATCGACGACCTCGGCGGTCGTGGGACAGGAACCCAGCCCGCTGGTGGTATCGGATTCCCCGCACTTGATGGACAGCATGATCTCGTGCCGGCCGACGGGCTCCCGTTGCTTCTCCGAGTCATCCTGGAGGAACTTCGCGGCGAGCCGCGCCGCCCGCTCGATCGTGCGCAGATCGCCCTGGCGCTCGATGGAGAAGTCCTCCACCTTCTTGCCCGACTTGGCGATGCCCTTGGACACACGGGATGTCCAGGTGGGCTCGATGCCGATGACCACCACCGAGGCGACGTTCGGGTTGCAGCCGTTGCCGATGAGGGTGCGGAAGGTCAGGTCGAGGTCGGGGCCGAACTGGAG
>DASXJW010000167.1:0-10708 GCA_036497165.1 Solirubrobacteraceae bacterium | reverse complement strand
TGGAGGAGCGCAACCTCGACATCGAGGGCAAGAACCGCGAGATCGAGCTGGCGCGCCTGGGCCTGGAGGAGAAGGCCTCCCAGCTGGCCCTGTCCAGCCGCTACAAGTCCGAGTTCCTGGCCAACATGAGCCACGAGCTGCGCACCCCGCTCAACAGCCTGCTGATCCTCTCCAAGCTCCTGCTCGACAACGAGGCGGGCAACCTCAGCGAGAAGCAGCTCGACTTCGCCCGCACGATCCGCGCGGCCGGCTCGGACCTGCTGGAGCTCATCAACGACATCCTGGACCTGTCCAAGATCGAGGCGGGCAAGATGGACCTGCTGTTCGACGCCATCCCGGTGGCCGGGATCTGCTCCTACGTGGAGCGAACCTTCGAGCCGGTGGCCGCCGACAAGGGCCTCACCCTCAACGTGGTCCTCGACGATGACGTGCCCGCGGCCATCGTCACCGACGAGCAGCGCCTCCAGCAGATCCTGCGCAACCTGCTCTCCAACGCGTTCAAGTTCACCGCCGAGGGCGGGGTGACGCTGCGGATCGAGCGTGCCGCGGAGGACGTGGTCACCTTCAGCGTGATCGACACCGGCATCGGCATCGCCGAGGACAAGCTGGCGGTCATCTTCGAGGCCTTCCAGCAGGCCGACGGCACCACCAGCCGCACCTACGGCGGCACCGGGCTGGGCCTGTCCATCAGCCGCGAGCTGGCCCGTGCCCTCGGCGGCGAGATCAGCGTGCAGAGCACCGTGGACCAGGGGAGCATCTTCACCCTGCGGCTGCGCCTCGACGCCGCTCCTGACGCCACGGTCGTCGCGCCGGAGTCGCCGTTGACGGTGGTGGGGACGCCGACCAACGGGCACAGCCTGCCGGCGCCCGGGGCCCGCCCCGCCCTCGAGGCGCGCAGCGAGTCAGACGATGCGGGCGGAGCGCGCCGACCGCCCGACCGCCCCGCCGCGCCCACCCGGCGGCTGCTCGTCCTCGACCGCGGAGGCCTGGCCCTGCACGCCATCCGGGGCCTGGTCGGGCGCGACCACGGCGTCGAGCTGACCAGCACGCAGGAGGCCGAGGAGGCCCTGACGGTCATCGACGCGTCGCTGCCGGACTGCCTGGTGATCGGCTCGCGGCTGTCCAAGACCTCGGTGTTCGCCCTGCTCGACGCCCTGCGCACCCGCGAGCAGATCAAGCGCCTGCCCGTCATCCTCCGCCTGGATCGCCGCGTCACCGAGCGCGACCGCGGACGCCTGCGCCGCTACGAGCCGGCGCTGTTGCCGCGCGTCGCCGAGTCCGACGAGGCGCTGGCCGCCGAGGCCGCCCTGATCCTGCATCCCGCCTCGGGGCCCGCGGTGGCCGGCCCTGAGGAGGCCGGGTCCGGATCCGGGAGCCCCGCGTCGGCAAGGCTGCAGGGGCGGATCCTGCTCGTCGACGACGACGTGCGCAACCTGTTCGCACTGGCCAGCCTGCTGGAGGACCGTGGGCTGGACGTGGTCTTCTCGGAGACCGGGCGCGAGGCGTTGGAGATCCTGTCCACCGATCCCAAGATCGACCTCGTCCTGATGGACATCATGATGCCCCAGATGGATGGCCATGAGACGATCCGCGCCGCCCGCGCCATGCCCACGCTGCGCACGCTGCCGATCATCGCGGTCACGGCCAAGGCGATGCAGGGCGACCGCGAGAAGAGCATCGCCGCCGGGGCGTCGGACTACATCACCAAGCCAGTCGACCCCGACAAGCTCATCTCGCTGGTCAACGGGTGGCTCTGTGTCTGAGCCTTGCCACAGCAGGCCGAGCGCGTGACCGGAGAGTCAAGTCCGGGAGCCCAGCTGCAGGCCGCACCCGACCCCGATCGCCTGCAGGCCTTCGCGCCGCCGCCGGGACCGAGCATCCCGGCCGAGGAGCCGACCGTCGGCATCCTGCTCGTCGACGATCACCGCGAGAACCTGGCGGCTCTGCGCGCGGTCCTCGAGCCGCTGGGCGAGCGGCTGGTCACCGCCGAGTCGGGCGAGCAGGCGCTGCGCGCGCTGCTGCGCGAGGACATCGCTGTCATCCTGCTCGACGTACGCATGGCCGGGCTCGACGGCCTGCAGACCGCGCGGATCATCCGCGGTCGGCCGCGGACACGCCACATTCCCATCATCTTCCTCACCGCCCAGGTCTCCGACGTGGGGGAGATCGCGCTGGCCTACGCCAGCGGCGCCGTGGACTACGTCATCAAGCCCTTTGAGCCCGAGATCCTGCGCGCCAAGGTCTCGGCGTTCGTCGAGCTCAGCCGTGAGCGCGGCGAGCGGGTGCGCCAGTCGCGTGCTCGCGCCGAGGCCGAGGCGGTGGCCCGGACCGTGCGCACCCTCCAGATCCTGTCCGATGCCGCCCTGTCGCATCTGGAGATGGACGGACTGAGCGCCGAGCTGGTCGAGCGCACGGCCACGCTGTTCCAGGCCGACGCCGCCTGCCTGCTCCTGCGCGACGAGAACGCTCCCGGGCTGGGCGTGCACGCCGGCCTCGGGCGCCTGCCGGTGCCGGCGGAGGGCCGGGTGACCCTCGGGGAGGGCACGCTGGGCCGCCTCGCCGTCGAGCGCCGGGCCGCGCTGCTGGTGGGCGACGAGCTTCCCGAGGGGACGCGGAGCCCCGGTCCGGAGGACGAGGAGGCCATCGTCAGCGTCCTGGCGGTGCCGCTCGTCGCCTCCGACGAGCTGCTGGGGCTGCTGGTGCTCGGCGCCGGCGCCGAGGACCGGTTCGACGGCGGGGACCTCGAGCTGCTCACCCTCGCCGCCGACCGCATGGCGATCGCCATCGACCACGTGCAGCGCTTCGCCCATGGCCGGCAGCTCGTGGAGACGCTGCAGCGCAGCCTCCTGCCCGACCGCCTCCCGCACCATCCCCGGCTCGAGCTCGCCGCGCGCTACCTGCCCAGCGGGTTGGCGCCACAGATCGGCGGCGACTGGTACGACGCACTGGAGCTCGATCGCGACCGGACCGCGGTCATGATCGGCGACGTCGTGGGGCACGGCGTCCGGGCGGCGACGACGATGAGCGAGCTGCGCAACGCCCTGCGCGCCTTCGCCGTGGAAGGCCACAGCCCCGCCGCGGCGCTGCACCAGCTCGACCGCGTCGTCCACGCCACCTTCGGTCCCGGCATGATCGCCACCGTCCTGTTCCTCATCATTGACCCGTCGCGGGGCGTGGTCACGCTGTCGCGCGCCGGGCACCCGCCGCCCGTGCTGCGCACCGCCGGCGGGGAGATCCGCTTCCTGGAGACGGGGAGCACCCTGCCGCTGGGGATCGACGAGCGCGTGTCGGCGGAGGAGGCCGAGTACCGCGTCGCGCCGGGCGACACGCTGCTGCTGTTCACCGACGGGTTGGTGGAGCGTCGGCGCGAGTCGATCAACACTGGCCTTGACCGGCTGCGTGACGCGTTCATCCAGGCGCCGGCCGACGTGGAGAGGCTCTGCGACTACGTGCTCGAGCGCACGGTGTCCGAGCAGGCCAGCCACGACGACATCGCCGTCCTGGCCGTCCGGGTGCTCGGGCCGCCGCCCGGCGCGCTCGAGCTGACCCTCCCGGCCAAGGCGGGATCGGTGCCCCTGGCGCGCCACCGGCTGCGCGTGTGGCTGGCCGAGAACGTGCCACAGCTCGACCGGGTGGCGTCCAGCGACCTCGAGGTGGCGTGGTCAGAGGCGTGCACGAACGTCGTGCGCCATGCCTACGGGCCGGTGGACGCGACCTTCGAGGCCACCGCGGCGCGCGACGCGGACGGCGTCACGCTGGAGGTGCGCGACCGTGGCCAGTGGCGCCCGCCGCGGGGTCAGCACGGCGGGCGCGGCATCGCGCTCATGCGCCATCTCTGCGACGAGGTCACCGTCGATCGCCGCTCCGACGGGACCACGGTGACGATGCGCAGCCGTCTGCGGCGCGATCACCAACGGGATCGGGCCGCTTCGTGACGTCCGGTCCATCGGGCGGCGCGCCGCCCGCCGGGGACGGGTTTGAGTCGACTGCGAGCGCGGGCGACCTGGCACGGGTGGACATCCAGGACCACGACGGCGTCCACGTCGCCGCCATCTCCGGCGAGGTGGACGTCTCCAACGTGGAGGAGGTCACCCGCCGGCTCATCGCCCTGCCCAACTTCGCCCACGGCCTCGTCATCGATCTCCGGCTGCTGTCCTACATGGACAGCACCGGTATCTCCATGCTGCACGACCTGGCCGCTCGGCTGCGCGAGCGCTCCCAGCAGTTGATCATCGTCTGCCCGCAGGGCTCGCCGCCGCGGCGCGTGCTGGAGCTCACCGGGCTCATCACCCGCACCACGGTCATCGACGACCTCGCTCCGGCGGTGCAGGCTCTGCGCCACGTGGCCCAGGACCTGCCGTCCAGCTGAGCGTGCGGTGGCCGACTCGCATCGTCGCTCCCAGCGAGGCGGCTTCCGGGCGCCGCGCCGACGCGATGGTTGAGCCCCGGCCCCACGAGGTAGCATCGAACCAATATGGGATACAAAGTTCTCGGCTTTGCCGTGTGGCAGGGCACCAAGTGGTATCTGCGCCGGCAGGTGAACGGCTCCAGGTCCAAGGCCGCCATCGTCGGGGCTGGCGTGCTGGTGCTCGCCGGCGCCGCGCTCGTCGGCCGTCAGGCCACGTCAAATCAATAGAGCATAAGTTTGGGCGACCGTTAGGGAGGTGCTCGCCGCGTGCCTGACGAAAGGACGCAGGCGAGCCCGCCCACGCGGATCTGAGGGCGGCTCGCCCCCGGATGACTGCTCTCGCCTCTG
Source organism: Solirubrobacteraceae bacterium (assembly GCA_036497165.1). Lineage (GTDB taxonomy): Bacteria > Actinomycetota > Thermoleophilia > Solirubrobacterales > Solirubrobacteraceae > Palsa-465. The sequence continues at coordinate 5,952 of DASXJW010000167.1, read as the reverse complement.
CTGACGCCCCCCTGGCCATCGATCGCGCCGACCGGACGCGCGATGCCGATGGCGGTGTGGCGCTTCGGCTCACCGGCCGCTGGCTGCGCCCGCCGGCCACCGACCAGAGCGAGCCGCTGCTCGTCGTGCAGGTCCAGGGGCGTCGTCACCGCTTCACAGTCCGTGCCGGACGTGACGGACACGCGCAGACGGGGACGTGGGAGGCGACCTTTCACCTGCCGTCCTGGGCCGAGCCCTCGCGCGAGGGCCAGGCGGCGCTGTGGGTGGGCACCGAGGTCGTCCCCGTGCCCGTGAGCCCGGGCGCCTCATCGGCTGCGCCCGCCCCGGCTGCGACCGCCCCGGATGCGCCTGTGCCGCCTGCGGCCGCGGAGCGGACCCACCGGCTGCCACCGCCACCGGCCCTGGGCGAGGCGCGCCCCTGGCCGCCTGCGCCGGCGCCGCCTGCGCCGGCGCCGCCCGCGCCCGCGCCCGCGCCGCCGGCGATCGGCGCCGGCGAGATGCTCCGGCCCGGCGAGGCGCCCGACCCCGCCGTCGAGACCGGACGCACCGGTCCTCTGGCCGAGCTCCTGTTCAAGGAGAGCGTGGCGGCGCTCCACGCCGAGCTCGAGCAGCGTTCGACCGATGTCGCGCGGCTACAGGGCACACTGGCCGACGCCCGGTCCGAACTCGAGGCCCGTGTCGCCATGCAGTCCGCGCTGGAGGCGGCGCACAGCGAGTTGCGGGGCGAGCTTCAGGACCTGATGTCCGCCGTGGGCGTCCAGCGCGAAGACTTCAAGGAGCGCCTGGCCACGGCCGAGCAGCGTCTGGCCACCGCCCAGGACGGCCGCGCCGCGGCCGAGAGCGAGCGCGACCGCCTGCGTCAGGAGCTGGAACGGCTCCGCGACGAGCTGGCGGCGCTGACCGCCGCCCGCGAGGCCGCCGCCGCCGGGGCCGCCGATCTCCAAAGCCGTTTCGCGGCGGCCCAGATCGGCCAGCAGCAGCACGCCGCAGAGCTGTCGTCCCTGCGCGATCAGCTGGCCGCCGCCCACGTGTCCCGCGACGCCGCCATCGGCGAGGTCGCCGGCCTGCGCGCCGAGCTGGAGCGGCTGGGCAGCGAGCTCGCCGTGACCCGCGAGCACCACCAGGCGCAGGGCGGCGATCTGGGCGAGGCGCAGCGGCTGCTGGCCGAGGCGCGCAGCCTGTCTGACCAGCTGCGCTCGCAAAGCTCGCAGTAAGCGGGAACCCCCGCCTTTCCCGGCGACGTCCGTCCGCCCGGGCCCGTACCGTCGGCGACGATGAGTGAGTTACCGGGGAGCTCGGCGGTCGCGATCGAGTCGGTCGAGTGGTCCTCGGTGACGGCCGGCAACCTGAACGTCCGCATCACTGGTCGCTGGCGGCGCCGCCGCCCGGTGAGCACCGGCCAGCCCACCCTCGTCATCGAGGCCGAGGGACGGCGCCACCGCTTCCCCGCGATGCCCGAGCCCCCGAGCGTGGGGGGGACCGGCCCGGGACTGTGGCGGCTCAGCTTCACCGTCCCGGGGTGGATGGCCCCGGAGCTGGGGCGCACCTGGCTGCAGTTCGGGACCGTCGTCGTGCCCCTGCCCGTCGCGGTGCCGGCACCCGGTGAGCGCTCCTCGGTCCCACCCGGTCCGGCGGAGGGGTCAGGCGCGGCGGGGGCGAACGCGTCGCCGCCGGGCACCGAGCCGCCCCCGCCGCCGCTCCCCCTGGCCCGCGAACCCGAGGAACCCGAGGAGCCGCCGGATTTTGAAGATGCCCGCGGCGTCGCCGAGCTGACGCGGCGGGTCGAGGGGCTCGAGGGGGAGCTGCGCGACGCGCGCGCCGTGCGCGACGAGCTTGCCGCCTCGCTGGAGGAGCGCGAGCGCAATCGCCGCGTCGCCGAGCAGCGGGCCCACGCGGAGCAGGCCCTCCGCCGTGACCTGGCGCGCCGGCTCTCCACCAGCACGCGCGAGGCCGATCGCGCCCGCGAAGCGCTGGGGGACCTGGCCGCCGCCGAGGAACGCATCCGCATCCTCGAGCACGACCTCGGCCAGGCGCGCCGTCGCACCGACGAGGCCGAGCAGGTCGCCGCGGCCGCCACCGCCGCCCGCCAGCGGGCCGAGCGCGAGCGGGAGGTCGCCGAGCAGAAGCTGCAGCGGCGATCTGAGGCCGCCGCGGCCGAGACCGCGCGCCTGCGCTTCGAGCACGAGCTGCGCGGCCGCCGCGCCGGCCAGGAGGCGCGAATCCCCGCGGAGCCCGACCCCGCCCCCGAGCCGCACCCGGACGCCGCCCCGGCGCTCGACCCGCCGCCGGCGGTGGCGCCCCTCGCCTGGCTGCCCCCTGAGCCGGTCGCCCCGTCCTCCGCGGCTCCCCCCGCGTGGCAGCCCCCTGAGCCGGTCGCCCCGTCCTCCGCGGCTCCCGAACTGGTCGCGAGGCTCCGCGCGGAGCTCGAGGCCCGCGCCCGCGAGGATGCCGCGCTGCGCGCCCGCCTCATCGATGCCGAGTCCCGGCTGGCCGCCCGGGTGCTCCTTCAGCAGCGCACCGCGGCCACGCTCGGGGACCTGCGCGTCGAGCTCGGCACGCTGGCCGTCGGGCTCGCCCAGGAGCGCGTGCTGCGGACCGCCGCGGAGCGGCGGGCCGCCGAGGCCGAGCGCGAGCTGCGCGCCCAGCGGGCCGCGTCGCTGAGCGCCTACACGGCGATCGGCGAGCTGCGCGAGGCCCTGGCGGGACTGGCCGCGCCGGAGCCCGCGCCCGTAGCCACACCGGAGCCCGCGCCCGTATCGGCACCGGAGCCCGAGCCCGGGCCCGGGCCCGCCCCGACGCCTGAGCCCGGGGCAGCTCCGCCGCGCGCGGCCGGGCCAGAGCCGGCTGCGGCGCCTGAGGTCACCGCCGAGCCGCAGGCCCCCGCGGGCCTGCTGGAGCCGGCCCGGCTCAACGACGCACTCAGTCGCCTGCGCGAGACGATCGCGCCCCAGGAGGCTCCTGGCCAGGCGCCGGCGCCCGTCGTCCCCCGCGCGCCGTCCCTGCACGAGGCGCTCGCCCGCCCGTCGCTCGAGCGAGTCTTCCGCAAGATGGCGCGCAGCGACCCGGACGCCGCGGGCCGCCTTTTGCTCGAGCTGCTCCCGCTGCAGCGGGTCGTCTACCCGCACGCGGTGAGCTACGACCTGGTGCTCGGCCCCGATCGCTGCGTCTGGGTATCGGTTCCCGACGGCACGCCGGCGATCGAGGTCCAAGCCGCGCCGCGGCCCCGGCACGAGGTCGACTTCCAGGTGCTCGGCGACCCGAAGCGGATCGCCCGGCTGCTGACGGCGGGATGGTTCGGGCGGCGGTTCGGCCGCGCCGCGCGGGTGCGCGGCCGGCGCCAGGGCGTGGTGGCGCTGTCGGCGCTGCTGGGCGCGCCGCTTGATCTCGGGGCCCTGCATGGCGCCGGGGTGCGGCCCGATCCGCTCGTCGCCTTCTCCCTGCTGGCCGCGATGATCGAGCCCGGATGGACCGCCACCGAGCGCTTCACGCTCGCCCACGCGACTCCCGACGCGACCTGGACCTATCTCGTCGTGCGCGAGGGCCGGCCCCTGACGGCGACGCGCATGGCTCCCGACGGCGGCGCCACCACGACGCTGGCCTGCGCCACCGAGGACCTGCTGGCCGCGTTGGCCGGCGTGCCGGTGCCGGGGGTCCGGGTGACCGGCGACGTGGGGGCGTTCCTGTGGCTGCGCAAGTGGATCAAACGCGCTCAGAGCGAGTAAATCCCCGCTCCTCGCGGCCTCTGCGCATGGCCTCGTCCGGCTCGCCGCCTAAGCTGGTTGAACCGCCTCGATGACCCCCGCCTGCGCACATCTTCACGTCCATTCCGAGTACTCGCTGCTCGACGGAGCGTGCAAGATCGACGGGCTCGCCGCGCGCGCCGCGGAGTTCGGGCAGCCGGCCCTGGGGCTCACCGACCACGGGGTGATGAACGGCTCGGTCGAGCTCTACACCGCGTGCAAGAAGCACGGGATCAAGCCCATCCTGGGCTGCGAGGTGTACATGGTCGGCGACCATTCGCTGCGGGCGCCGGGCAAGCTCGACCGGTTCCACCTCACCCTGCTCGCCGCCGATCCGGCTGGCTACCGCAACCTGGTCAAGCTCTCCTCGGCCGGGTTCCTGGAGGGCTACCAGCGCGGCAAGCCTTCGGTCGACATGGCTCAGCTGGCCGCCCACGGTGAGGGTGTCATCGCCCTCACCGGATGCCTGGCATCGCGATTCTGCCGCCATCTCGCCGACGATGAGCCCGACAAGGCGCGTGCCCACGTTCGGGAGCTGATGGACGCGGTGGGCCCGGACAACGTCTACTTCGAGGTCCAGAAGAACGGCCTCACCATCCAGGACAAGTGCAACGAGGGCATCGTCCGCATCGCCGGCGAGGTGGGCCGCCCGCTGGTCGCCACGGGGGATGTCCACTATCTCCGCCGCGAGGACTACCACCACCACGCGGCGCTGCTGTGCGTGCAGACCAAGTCCACGCTCGCCGCGCCGAAGATGAGCTTCGAGACCAATGAGTTCTATCTGCGCTCGAGCCAGGAGATGGCCGACTGCTTTGCCGAGTGGCCCGAGTCGCTGGCGACGACGCTGGAGATCGCCGAGCGCTGCGACGTCGAGCTGGAGCTGGGCCGTCAGCTCATCCCGAGCTATCCGACCCCCGGCGACAGCGGGGAGGGGGCGTACCTGCGCCGGCTGGTCGATGAGGGCCTGCGCCGGCGCTACGGGGACCCGGTGCCCGCGGCTGCGGTCGAGCGCGCCGAGTACGAGCTCAGCGTCATCGACCGGATGGGCTTCAACGCCTACTTCCTGATCGTGTGGGACTTCGTCAAGTACGCCAAGGACGCCGGCATCGCGGTGGGGCCGGGCCGCGGCTCGGCGGCGGGCTCGATCGTGGCCTACTGCCTGCAGATCACGGATCTGGATCCGCTGCGCTATGACCTGCTCTTCGAGCGGTTCCTCAATCCCGAGCGCGTGTCGATGCCGGATATCGACATGGACTTCTCGGTGCGGGGGCGTGAGCGCGTGATCCGCTACGTGACCGAGAAGTACGGCAAGGAGGCCGTCGCCCAGATCATCACCTTTGGCAAGATGTTCCCGCGCGCGGCCACGCGCGACGCCGCGCGGGTGCTGGGCCACGAGTACGCGATCGGCGATCGGCTGGCCAAGCTCATCCCCGATCCGCAGCAGGGGCGGCCGCCGAGCTTCGAGGACTGCCTGTCGCCGGGGCAGCCGCTGCGGGCCGAGATCGATCGCGACGGGACGGCGAAGCAGATCGTCGACGTCGCCCAGGGTCTGGAGGGGATCGTGCGCAACTCCTCCATCCACGCCGCGGCGGTGGTCATCTCAGACCGGCCGCTGACCGACATCCTGCCGCTGCAGATCGCCGACGCGGGCGCCGACGAGAACGGTGAGCGCATCTTCCGGACGGTGACCCAGTTCTCGATGAAGCCGGTCGAGCAACTCGGACTGCTCAAGATGGACTTCCTCGGTCTGCGCAACCTCGACGTCATCGAGGACGCTCTGGACATCGTCGAGCGGTCGACGGGTGAGCGCCCGGACATGGCGACACTGCCGCTGGATGACGCCAAGACGTATGAGATGCTGGCCGCCGGGGACTCCGTCGGCGTGTTCCAGTTCGAGTCCGAGGGGATGCGCGAATCGCTGAAGAAGGTCCGGCCGACCGAGTTCGACGACCTCATCGCGCTGGGCGCGCTCTATCGCCCGGGGGCGATGGACCAGATCCCAACGTATGCGCGGGGCAAGCGCGATCCGGACTCGATCAGCTACGCCGACGAGCGCCTGCGCCCGATCCTCGCCGACACCAAGGGAGTGATCCTCTACCAGGAGCAGGCGATGCTCGTCTCCAAGGAGCTGGCCGGCTTCAGCGGCGCCCGCGCCGACGACCTGCGCAAGGCGATCGGCAAGAAGAACCGACAGGCGATGGCCCAGCTCAGG
>DASXJW010000166.1:0-3232 GCA_036497165.1 Solirubrobacteraceae bacterium | reverse complement strand
GTGCTCCTGAACCTCGAGCCCGACCATCTCGATCGGCACGGCACCTTCGCCGAGTACGTCGCGGCCAAGCTGAGGATCTTCGCCCATCAGGGCAACGACGACATCGCCATCGCCCCGCTGGATCTCGCCGTGGAGGACCTCGGTGGGTGCGCGCGCCGCGTGCCGTTCGGGGCGTCGGGCGCCGAGCTGTCAGATCGCGCCGGTTATCTGTGGTGGGACGAGCAGCCGCTCCTCGACGTCACCGAGATCTCGCTACCGGGACCGCACAATCGCGCCAACGCGATGGCGGCCGCGGCCGCGTGCTTGGCCCGAGGGATCGATCGCGAAGCGGTGGCGACCGGCCTGCGGACCTTCGCCGGGGTCGCCCATCGCCTGGAGCTGATCGCCACGCGCCGCGCGGTGGCCTTCGTCAACGACTCCAAGGCGACCAACGTCGCCAGCACCCTCGTGGCGCTGCGCAGCTATCGCGGCGGGGTGCATCTCATCGCCGGGGGACGCGGCAAGAACCAGGATTTCTCTGCGCTGGCGCCGGTGGTGGCCGAGCGCTGCCGCGCCGTCTACCTCATTGGCGAGGCCGCGGCCGAGCTCGAGGAGGCCCTGGCGCCTGCCGGGGTACCGATCCGCCGGGCCGGTGAGATGGGCGCCGCCGTCGCCGGCGCCGCGGCCGGCGCCGTCGCGGGCGACACCGTGCTGCTCTCCCCGGCGTGCGCGAGCTATGACCAGTATCGGGACTTCGAGGCCCGCGGAGACGAGTTCCGCCGGCTCGTGGAGGAGCTCTAGTGGCGGGCGCTTCCGCGTCGGGGCGCCGCCCGAGCTCGGACGCGCCGGCCGGCGTCGGGGGGGCACGGCGGCGGACCAACGGCCGCCGCGTCGCCCCGCCGCTCGAGCACCGCATCCTCATGACCGCGGCGCTGTGCCTGCTCGCGTTCGGGGCCGTGATGGTCTACAGCGCCTCATCACCGCTGGGCGTGCTCAGCGCCCACGGTGGCAGTGGCACGGGCGAATTCATCCGCTACCTCGTCTTCGGCGGCATCGGGCTGGGCGCGATGCAGCTGCTCGAGCGCCGGGGGCTGGCGCTGCTGACGCCGCAGCTCTGCCGGCTCATGCTCCTGGGCTCCTTCTGCCTGCTCGCGCTCGTCCTCGTGCCGGGCTTCGGCGTCGACGTCAACGGCGCCCGCCGGTGGTTCTCCGCCGGCCCGATCCAGTTCCAGCCGTCGGAGGTGATGAAACTCGCGCTCGTCCTCTACGTGGCCCGCTACCTCGCCGATCATCCGAAGCGGATGCGCAGCTTCCGCCAGGCCGTGGCGCCGATTCTGCTCGCCGCGGGGCCCGCGCTCCTGCTGATCGTCGTCGAGCCGGATCTGGGGACGGCGCTGGTGGTCGCCTTCACGGTGGCCGCGCTGATGATCGCCGCGGGAACGCCGATGCGCTACCTGGGGCGGCTCGGCGCGGTGGCGGCGGTGGGTGTCGTGCTCATGGTGCTGGCCCAGCCCTACCAGCAGGCCCGCCTCACCTCCTTCCTTCACCCGTGGTCGGCGACGACGGCGGCAGGCGCCGGCTACCAGGCTGTCCAGGGCCAGATCGCGTTGGGTTCCGGGGGGCTCCTCGGCGTAGGGCTCGGCAAGTCCGTGCAGAAGATCTACTACCTCCCCGAGGCCCAGAACGACTTCATCCTGGCCGTCGTGGGTGAGGAGCTCGGCGTGCTGGGCATCTGCGGCGTCGTCGCCCTGTACGGCATGATCGCCTACGCCGGGCTGCGGACGGCCCGGCGTGCGGTGGGCCGCTACCCCAAGCTGCTGGCCAGCGGGCTGACGTCGCTGATCCTCTGCCAGGGGATCCTCAACATCTTCGTCGTCCTCGGGCTGGCTCCGCTGACCGGCGTGCCCCTGCCGTTCATCTCCTACGCGCCCACCAACCTGTGCATCATGCTCGCCTCTGTGGGCCTGCTCCTGAACATCTCGCGACCCGGGGCGCGGCGCCTGAAGGTGGTCGAGGGCAAGCCGTCGGCCACCGAGGCCGACCGTCGGCGCCGCCGTCAGCAGCGCAGCCAGCGGCGGGCTGACGCCGGCAGCCGCCGCTCCGCGGGCTGAGCGCCGCCCTCAAGAGGTTCTGCGAAGCTCCGGCCGTGGTCAGGCCCCTCATCGTCATCGGCGCCGGCGGCACGGCCGGGCACGTGGTTCCGGCGCTGGCGGTTGCCGACGCGCTCACCGCGCAGGGCGCGCGGGTGGTCTTCGTGGGCGGCGAGCGAGCCGAGCGCGAGCTGGTGCCGGCGGCGGGTTATGAGTTCCACACGCTGGCGGTGGCCCAGCTGGCTCGGCGCGATCCGGTCCGCGCCGCCCGCGCGGTGGCGGTGGCGGCGAGGGCAGTGGGGACCGCGCGCACGCTCATCGGACGGCTCCTGCCGTCGGCGGCGCTTGGCGCCGGTGGCTACGTGGCCGGGCCCGTGGGGCTGGCGGCGGTGACCAGGCGGGTGCCGCTCGTGCTCATGGAGGCAGACAGTCATCTGGGGCTGACCAACCGGCTGCTGGCCCCGGCGGCCAGGCGCGTGTGCCTGGCGTTCCCGTTGGCGGGTCGCGACGGACGGCGCTACCTGGTCAGCGGCCGGCCGGTGCCCGCCCCGGCGACGGATCGCTCCGCGGCACGGCAGCGGTTCGGCATCGCCGCGGGCGACCAGGTGGTCCTGGTCTTCGGGGGCTCTCAGGGCGCCCGTTCGATCAACCGGGCCGCGGTTGAAGCGTTCGAGGACGCCGGGTTTCGCGTCCTGCACGCGGCGGGGACTCGCGACCTCCCGGACCTGACCTCCCCGGGGCCGCACTACGACCTGCGCGGCTACATCGACAACTTCGGCGAAGCCCTGCTGGCCGCGGATCTGGTCGTCGCGCGGTCGGGCGGGTCGATCTTCGAGATCGCTGCGCACGGACGTCCCATGATCCTCATTCCCTATCCCTACGCCGCGGCAGACCACCAGACTGAGAACGCGCGCTACATGGAGCGCGAGGGCGCCGCACTGGTCATTCCTGACGCCGAGCTCACCGCGTCACGATTGGCCCAGGAGGTGGGGGCGCTCCTCACCGATCCCGCGCGCCTGGCGGCGATGGGCCACGCCTCCGCCGCGCTGGCGCGGCCAGACGCGGCCTCGGTCATCGCTCGAGAGGTGCTGGCCGCCGCCGGAGCAGGGCCGCGACCGCCGGCAGCCTGAGACGCGGCTGCCGGCGCTTGTCGCCCTTCTCTA
>DASXJW010000165.1:0-21554 GCA_036497165.1 Solirubrobacteraceae bacterium | reverse complement strand
ATCGACCTCACGTGAAACTTGACGGTGTTCAGTGAAATGAACAGACGCGCTCCGATCTCCTCGTAGGAGAAGCCATCCGCCAGAAGCGTCAGTACCTGCATCTGGCGATCGCTGAGCGCGTCCAGTGGATCGTTGCGATCTGCGAACAGGGCACCCTGCCAGCCGGGCGGCAGGACAGCCCGACCGTGGGCGACGTGGTCCAGGCATGCCACCACCTCACGCCCGGCGGCGTCGGTGAGGAGCAGGCCGCCGATGCCCTGGTCCAGGACGAATCCCACGAGCGCGGGCTCGAGCGCGTCGGCCACGATCACGATCTCCACCCCCGGCGCCCGGCCGCGCACCTCGCGCACCAGGTCCATGGCCTCGCGGGGGTTGGCTCCCGCGCCGACGACGACCATGTCGGGACGCTGCTCGCCGATCGTCGCGACGGCGTTTCCCGACACCGCTCCGGTGACGATGAAGCCGGCCCGGCTCGCGATCAGCGCGGCGAGAGCCTCGGCGATGAGGCGCCGCCGATCGGCCACGGCGACGCGCACAGGGCGGTCCGGCGCCCCGAGGCCGACTGCCCTGACACCTGATCGCTGATCAAAAGCCACGGTGGCCATCCTTGGCCCCGGTACGGGTGCGTCTCCGACTGAAATCCAGTGTCCCCCGGCTTGTCATGCAGGCTCAACCCCCAAGCCGCATCGTGCACATGATGAGGTTTGCGCACGTTTAACCCTACCGTACCCTGTCAACCCTGAGTCACCGTTCGGTGTCATCGACGTGACAGGGGACGAGCGGCATCGCACCCTCCGAGGCGTCGGGGCAGCGCCCACGGCCCCTCGCGCGACCCCTGCGGGCGGGCTACTGTGTGGGCATGGAGGCCGCCTGGATCGCCCGCGCTCGCTGGCGATGGCGTGGCGCCTGGCTGTGGCCCGCGTTCGTCGCCACCGCCCTGTTGGATGGCCTCATCGCAACCGCGCGGCCCTTCGTGGGCGATCGCCAGAGCGTCGCGGGCGGCCTCCTCGCCGGACTCATCCTCAACCTCCTCGCCGTCCTGTTCCTCTCGCGGGGGGTGGCGGTGCTCCTGCGCCGGCGCCGCCCCGACCTGCCCGTGATCATCGCGCGCAACTACGGGGGGACCTGCGCGGTGCTCCTGGTCACGGCGGTTCTGACCGGGGCCGGTCTGGCGCGCCACGGCGCCATCGTCGCCAACCAGCGCGCGTTGGCCGACGCCGTCGTCCGGGCCGAGGGCTTCATCGGTGACCACGCACCGGCGGCCTTCCGCGCCAACGCCCGCCACACCGACACCTTCACCATCCAGGCAGGGGTGATCTACCGCACCTGCACTCCCAGCCCGGACGGGCGACGCGCCTACTGCGTGATCGTCAAACCCCGGCTCCCGCTGGCACGCAGCGTGGTGTTCGGCGGCTACGAGCCCAACTGGCTCTTCGCCGAGGGGGTCAACTAGAGGTGTCGAGTACCACGGGGAGGCGGAAGAGGCCGGCGAAGCGCAGCGCCAGGAACGGGTCGCCGCTCAGCTCGAACCGCCCGCTGCAGAGAAGCTGCGGCCAGGTCACGGCGCCGCCGGCCAGCAGGATCAGGTCCTCGGCGCCGATCGACGCGCGCGCGCCGGCGCCCGCGGGCCGTCCGCGGCGGACGCTGCAGCGCGCCTCGGCGATCGCCAGGGCGTAGCTGGCCGGCCGCTCGGGGTGGCGGACCGTCAGCTCGAGGGTGGCGTCCAGGTCCTGTGCCGCGGTGGGATCGAAGCGCACCGCGATCGCCCGGGGCAGCAGCGCCAGGATGAGCCGGTGCACCAGGCGACCCCGTGCGCGGCGCGCCAGCCACCGTGCCAGCCGGGGCCTCATGAGAGCAGATGCTCCATGGCCTCCGTCGGGTCGGAGAAGAGCATGAGCGCGTCGTCGGTGGCGACCATGCGACCGTAGTGCGTCGACATCTCGTGCTGGATGGAGTAGGCGTTGATGTCGTACCCGAGCTCCACGGAGAGCTCGTCGTAGGGGATCACCAGCCGGTGGCGGGCGCGGATCTCCCAGAAGGCGGGCTGCTCGATGACGTCGGCGCTGCCGGCGAAGAACCGGGCCACGGCGTCACCTTCGGCGCTCTTGGCCATGACGATCCCGACGTAGTCGTGCGTGCCCTCCGATGCGTTGTCGGCCGACGAACGCGAGGATGCCGCCCGGCGCGGCCCTGCCGGCCGGCTCCGCTCGGCCGAGGCCTCCGCGCGCGACAGCGCCTCGCCGACGGTGCGCTCGGCGTACTCGCCCACTCGGTCGGCGGAGGCCGAGATCGCCGACGCTGCGGCCCGGGCCTGCGCCGTCCAGTCGGTCAGCCAGCCGTTGATGATGCCCCGGTTGTGGGCCCCGTGGCCCGCGTCGGAGATGAGGAACCGCACCAGCGCCACAGTCCACGCGCGCGCCCACTCCCACTCCTGGGTCGCGGCTTGCGCCAGCACGGGGGTGACGGTGTCCCCGCCGGCGGCGGCCGCGCGCGTGCCCAGCTCGCGCCGGATGAGCGTTCCCACCATCGGCTCAAAGCACAGATTGCTGGCCACGATGACCTCGCCCCAGTCGGGGGTGGCGGCCAGGCGCTCGAGGTAGCGGCGCGCCGGCTGCCAGGCGGCGTCCTGTAGGAAGGCCTGGCGGGCGTCGGCGATTGGCAGCTCGCATCCGAGGTGGGGCTCGAGGTCCATGGCGTAGAGGACGATCGCCTGGGCCGAGCGCTGCTTGTGGGCCGCCTGCAGGCACACGCAGGTCGCCACTGAGTCAGACAGGCAGTCGCGGGCGGCGGTGGCGAGCGCGAACCAGAGTCCGTGCTCCAGGAACGCCGGGATCTGCAACGACGTGCGCAGGGACCGCACCCACTCCGCGCTGAAGTCAGCGATCAGGTCCTGCTCGGCAGCCGAGGCCAGCGCGCTCTCCACCTGGTGCTCCACCGCAGCCCCGGCCTGGTAGAACGGCCGCTCCCACTGCTGGCCCGGGTCGCGGAAGGCAAACCAGTCGGTGCAGCGCAGCGCGGTGGAGGCATCGTTCCAGGTCCCGCGCCCGTCGCCGAAGCTCACCGGCCACCCGCGGGAGAGATGGCGATGGATCGACGGCTGGGTATCGATGGTGACGTCCTCGTACAGCGTCGCCCGCCGCCCGGCCGGGGCGAACCACTGAAACTCCCGCTCCGGGGTCTCCCGCGTGGTAGGCGCCACCGCGGCGGCGGCGGTGGTGAACCGGTCGGTGAAGATCCGGTCCGCGGAGACGCCGCGGGCGATCAACGCCGCCTCCGCGGCGTCGACGAGCCCGGGTGGACCGCATATGTACACGTCGGGGTCTCCCTCGACGTCAAGCGCCTGCGCGAGCTCGTGTCCGCCAACCAGGGTCGGCTCGCACCCGAGGCCGCGGATCTCCTCCAGCAGGAACGGCTCCCGCGCGGCGAAGTACAGCCGCGGCGCTGCGGCGTGGCGAGCGGCGAGGTCGCGCAGCAGCGCCAGCACCGGCCCCAGCCCCGAGCCGCCGGCGACCATCACGATGGGGCGCGCGGGGTCGCGGAGGCGCAGCGCGCCGTAGGGCCCGGTCAGCGTCACCTCGCTGCCGGGCATGATCTCGGAGCCGAACCGGCTCGACACACGGCCTCCCGGATAGCGGCGGACGATGAGCTCCACCTCGGCGTCGCCGGGCACGTTGGCGATCGAGAAGGACCGGGTGACGCCGGCGACCTGGAGGTCGACGTACTGGCCGGGGACCCACGTGAAGTCGGGCCCGACGGTCAGCGTCACCCTGACGATCTCCGAGGTCAGGTCGGTGATGGCCGCCACCTGCGCTGTCCGCTCGGAGATCGGGTTCTCGAGGCGGTAGCTCTCGGGGTCAAAGTGCAGCAGCTCGACGGTGAGATCGGACGCTGGCAGCGCCCGGCACATGAGCGCGTATCCCTCCGATCGCTCGCCGTCCGAGAGCGCGAAGTTCGAGTACCGGGCCAACTCGACCTCTCCGTCGAGGAGGTAGCACTTGCACGCCGAGCACTGCCCTTCGCGGCAGCCGTGGGCGAGGTTGTAGCCCTGGCGGAAGGCGGCATCGAGCACCGTCTCGCCATCGGCGCAATCGATCGCCTCGCCCAACGGCTCGAAGCGAACGCGCGGGCTCACGGGATGCCGGGGGCGGTCTGCAGCCCCAGGTGCCCGAGCGACACTGCGCCGTCGCTGCGGGGGACGTCGCTCCAGTCCCCCGATGGCAGCCCCAGCTCGCGCGCGACCCGGATGTTCGGGCTGACCAGGTGACACCCGTGGGCGCGGATGTCCGACAGCGTCCAGCGGTCCTCATCGCGCAGGTGGGGCTGGCCGATCAGCGTCTCGCCGTCGGCGCGCACGAAGCCGAGGTCGCGGATGACCTCTGAGGCCTCCCAGCCGTCGTAGCGATCGAGGTAGTTGCGGTCGCCGGTGTAGCGGCCGGGGTTGGACTCATCCAGCCACCGGCACTCGGCGGAGCAGTAGAAGCGCGTTCGCTGGCCCACGACTCGGTGCACGCGGTCGGCCTCATTGACGCAGAGCCCCTGGCAGGTCCAGCAGAACGGCGGCGCCATGTTGACGAAGTCCAGCGGGAGGAAGCCGTTGCGGGGGTCCGCAGCCTGGCGGAAGGCCTCCCAGAATCCTCCGTACTGCGCGTACCACCCGGGGTACTTGGACTCGAACCACTCGAAGTCGCGCTCGTCCAAGGGGTCGAAGCGCCAGAAGCTCAGCGGCCAGCCGGCGAAGGCGAGGAGGGCGTGGCGGTGGTGTAGGCCCGCCACCAGCCGCTCGCGCGCCCGCTCGAACATGTCGGGCGGGATGTCCAGGCCGAGCCGGCCCAGCTTCATGATGTAGGCGCGGTGCCAGTCATCGCGCACCCACCGGTCCCACTTGTCCAGGAAGGACTCCGGGTCGGAGCGGTCACGGGAGAAGTACTCGATGACCACCGCGCTGAACACGTCGATGAAGGCGTGGTTGATCCAGAACGCCTGCTGCAGGTCGCGCTCGATCAACGGGGCGTTGTGGTCGTCCTGCAGAACCGTCAGCAGCGTGGCGTAGCCGTTGGAGATGTGGCGCGCCTCATCGGACTGCACGCTCAGGTACGTGGTCGGCAGGGTGAAGTCACCGTTGCGGGCGGCGACGTCGGGCGTGGCCACGAACACCACGTTGGTGAACGCCGTCTCGGCCACCACCTGCAGTGTGAACGCGCATTGGATCGGATCGCCGACGATGAAGTGCGAGAGCATGTTGAGCGCGGGATTGGTGAGCACGGAGCCGCTGAACGCCTTGGGCCCCAGGTGCCAGCCCGCCGGGTCCGGGACGTTCTGGGCGTACCAGCGCGCCAACGCCATCTGCATCCCGGTGTGGCGGATCTCGTCGACGAACTGGACGTGATAGCCGTTGCGCAGCTCGTTGTTGGGGACCGCGCTCATCAGCATCGACATGCACCGCCCAGCGGCCACCTCGGCGTAGTTGGTGATGACGATGAACGGCTTGAGGATCTCCAGCCAGCGCTCGTGGGCCTTGTGGGGCATGTCGGCGCGCACCGCGGCGTCGTGGCCACCGTAGACGCGCTCATCCTTCTCCAGTTCCATCGGCAGGTACTCGCGCATGATGTGACGCATCGGGTCCTTGGCCTTGTGCGGGAACCGGTAGCGCGTCGGGTAGCGGACGACGGGCTGGTGGTACTCGGGCTCCCAGCCGAGCTGGGCGATGCGCTCGTGCGTCTGGATGATGCTTCGGCGCGGCACGCCGAAAAACGTATCGCTGTGTCTCAGGACATGTCTGCGCCTTGCGCCAACGATCACGCCGATCTCAATTGTCATAATGTGACAATGAGCGCCTGGCCGGCGGAACCCCTTCCGGCGGAGACGATCGCGGTGGTGCGGGGCGAGCTCGGGCTGCTCGCCGAGGGGATCATCGATGCGGTACGGGCGGCCAGCCCGATCTACGGCGAGGTGTTCGGGTCCCCGGAGGGCGTGGCCCTGCGCATCGGCGTCGAGCAAGCGATCCGCGCCTTCCTCGACGCCCTTGAGCGTGGCGAGCGTCCGGCCGGCGAGACCGACGAGCTGTGGCGGATGCTGGGCGAGGCCGAGTACCAGGCCGGGCGTAGCCTGGAGGACCTGCGCGGCGCGTTTCGGAGCGGCATCCGGGCCGCGTGGCGCGGCGCCGCCGACGTCGCCACCCGGGCCGGGGTCTCAGCCCCTGCCACCATCGCCCTGGCCGAGGCGATCTTCGTTTACGGCGACGAGCTCGCCACCGACGTGGTGGAGGGCTACCTGCGCATCCAGTCCGACCAGGCCGGGGAGCGCGAGCGCCGGCGCCGGCGGCTGGCCGCCGCGCTGCTTGACCCCGCCGGGCCGGATCCCGAGGCGGTGGCGCGGGCCGCCGAGCTGGCCCAGTGGCCGCTGCCGCGGACCCTGGCGGTGGTGGTGGCCGGCGACGACGCCGCCGCGGTGGCGCGCCGGCTCGACCTCGATGTGCTCGTCGGGTCAGACGCACAGGGGCCGTGGCTGGTGCTGCCCGATCCGGACGGCCCCGGACGGCCGGCGGTGATCGACCGCGCCCTGCAGGACGCGCCGGCCGCGCTGGGTCCGACCGTGGCGCTCGACGACGCCGCGCGATCCCTGCGGTGGGCGCGGCTGGCCCTGGCGGTGGTGCCCGCGCGGCCCGGCACGCTCCGGGCCGCGGACCATCTGCCCGAGCTCATCCTGCTCCAGGACCCGCCGCTCGCCGCGCTGCTCGTGCGGGCGCGGTTGGCTGGGCTTGACGACCTGCCGGCCAGGGAGCGCGAGCGCCTGATCGACACGCTCGCCGCATGGCTGGCGCACCAGCGCCACACGCCGGCGATCGCCGCCGAGCTCCACGTCCACCCCCAGACGGTCCGCTACCGCATCGCCAAGCTCCGCCGGCTTCTGGGCAGCGCCATGGATACGGGGGAGGGGCGGTTCGAGCTCGGACTGGCGCTGCGGATCTCACATCGCCGCTGACGGGCCACCCGGCGCGGAGCCCGCCCCGGTCCCGCTCACTCCTCCGGTCCGGCGAGCGTCTCCATCTCCGTGATGTCGAGCGGGAGGCACACCGCGCAGAAGTCCTCCCCGAACGGGGTGAGCAGGATGCTGCGCTGAACGGTCTTGGCGCGCGAGACGCTGCGCATCGCCTCCCGGACGTCGGGCTGGGCCTCGAGCACCTGGTAGGCCACGGGATCGCCGATCGGCTCGCGGGAGAACCAGATGAGGCCGAGGCGTTCCAGGTTGTTGAGGTATGCGGGGACGCGGTCGCGGTACTGGCAACCGGCCTGGGCGCCGATCACGTTCATGCCGCCCGCGACGAGCGTCGAGCCGACGCCGATGAGGTTGACGGCGCGGACGTCGACGGCCGGCTGCGCGCCCCGCGTCGCCTGGAGGCGCAGGATGCGCCCCTCGTCGGGGGCCAGCTCTGTGAGGATCCGGGCGTAGGCGGGGTGGGCCCGGTCGTCGGCCTCGATGCGTGCGGCCTGGCGCAGCAGCTTGGCCCCCCGGACGCGCAGCTGCGCACGATCGGGGATGGCGCCGTTCTCGGCCGCGTCGCCCGGCGCCACCAGCTGGGCGACGCGGCGGTCCAGCTCGGTGACGCCCAGCAGGTCGCGCGCGTAACCGCGCAGTTCACGCCCCAGCTCGTCCAGGACCTGCACCGAACCCGCCGGATCCGCCGCCGCGCGGGCCACGCGCGTCCCGGCCCGGACCGAGGCCGCGACGCTCCACCGCGTGGCCTTCCACCAGGTGCCGGCCGCGGCGCGGGCGAGCGCGGGCGCGGCCCGCAGCAGCTCTGCCTCGAGCGAGATCCGGTCCTCGGAGTCCTCGCGCCCGTAGTCCTTTACGACCACGCCCTCCAGCGGCGCCTCGCGCTCCAGCGTCATCGTCGTGCCGCCGCGCCCGTCATCCGAACACCGCCATGTGGATCAGCCCGCCCGCCAGCCCCAGCACCGCGCCGTGGACGAGCAACAGCCACTCGTCCTCCCGGGTGGCCGTACGCAGCAGCTCGGCGAAATCGGTGGGCGCCATCTCTCGGATCCGCTCGGTGATGAGCTTACGCATGGTCACCGATTGCTCACGGCTGAACGCCGGATCGGTGAGCGGCTCCATCATCTGATCGATCGGCTCGGTGGCGAAGGACTCACGGATCGACTCGTAGCGTCGAGGCCCCAGCGCCACCTGGACCGCGCGACGGGCCGGACCGACCGCCCGGTCGATGGCGGGGCGCAGGGCACCCTCCACCAGCGCCCGCGTCCGGTCTGACTGCGGGCCGGTCAGCAGCTCGGACCCGAATTCAGACACCGTCAGGATCTCGTCGGCGACGATGGTGGCGTACACCTCGGCGACGTCGTCCTGGCGTCGGACGAACAGCCCGTGGACGCGGAACGGTCCCCACCGCCGGGGTTCGGCGGGCTCGTAGATCATCCACAGGGCCACCCAGTTGGTGACGTATCCGATGATGACGCCCAGGATCGGCAGCAGCCACCAGGAGGTGACGAAATGGGTGAGGACGGCCACCGGGATCCCCAGCGCGAAGCCGAACGCGAACCCGAAGTTCTTGATGAAGGTCAGCTCGCGCTGGCCGATGTCCAGGAACACGCGGTTGGCGAGCTCGGGGTCGAAGCGCTTGATCACCATCAGCTTGATGTCGACGAGCTGCTCGATGTGCTCGCCGATCTCCTCGGTGAGCCCGTGCACCACGTCGGGCAGCTGGGCCAGGACCCGGCGCTCGATCAGCTCCTTGATCTGCGGGGGCAGCTCGTGCCACAGTCGCGGCTGTTCGCGTTCCATGATCCCGTCGACGATGTCAGGGAGCTCCTGACGCGCCGAGACGATGATCTGCTCGGCGATCCTCTCGGGCTCGAGCTGGTGGAAGAACTCGCTGGGACGGCCGATCTTGGCGATGCCGCTGTCCACGGCCAGGCTGCCCATCTTGGCCGCGCGCGACGGCACGATGCCCTGCCAGCCGATGCCTCCGAGCATGACCCCCGGGACCTGCTGGACTCGGTGCGGCAGCAGCCGGACCAGGGCCTGCACTCCCGGGACCCGCCATCCCTTGAAGTGCACCGGGTAGAACAGCATCAGGACGCCGGTCCAGTTCGTGACGTAGCCGATCACCCCCGTGGCGATGGGGACGGTCACCAGGGCGAGGGTGCTGTGACTCACGCGCCTGTCATACCCCGGGAACCGGGGCGGCCATGCGTCGCGTAGGCTGCGGCCCATGGCGTTCGTGGCTGTCGTGACCGGCGCGTCGGCGGGGATCGGAGCGGCCGCGGCGCGCCGCCTCGCCCGCGAGCCCGGGGCGCGGCTCGTCCTGGTCGCCCGTCGCGAGGAGCGCCTGCGGGCGCTGGCCGAGGAGATCGGCGACGCCGTCGTGATCGCCGCCGACCTCACCGACCCCGAGGCGCCGGCGCATGTGCGCGACGTGGTGCAGGCCGAGCACGGCGAGCTGCACCTGCTGGTCAACAACGCCGGCGCCTCGTGGCGCGGGCGCTTCGCGGATGCGGGGTGGGCCAACGTGCACCGCCACATGGAGCTCGATTTCGACGCGCCGGTCCGCCTCACCGAGGCGCTGCTCCCGCTCCTGCGGGCCACCGCCGCCACCGGCAGCCCGGTGAGCATCGTCAACGTCGCGAGCACCGCCGCGCGGGTGGCGCGTCCGGGGGCCGGCGGCTACTCCGCGTCGAAGTTCGCGCTGGCGGGCTGGTCCGACGCGCTGCACCTCGAGGAGCGCGAGCACGGCGTTCACGTCGGGGTGGTGCTGCCGGGCTTCGTGCGGACCGAGGGGTTTCCCGCCACCGAGCTGCTGAGCCGCGCGGCCACGCGCTGGATGGTCTCGGAGCCCGAGGCGGTGGCCGAGGCCATCGTCGACGCCGGCCCCGGAGGGCGACCGGAGCGCTACGTCCCCCGTTTCTATTGGATCTTCGCCGCGCTGCGGATCCTCGCTCCGCGCCTGGTGCGACGGGCCATCGCGGGCGGGGCCTTCACCACCTCGACCGGCCCGAGAAGTTAGCTACAGAACCGTAACTTAGGGGTAGGCTACGGGGGCGTAACTACCGACGAGGAGCAGCCAGAGATGAATGCAACCGCCCGCCGCGTGGCCGTACTCGGGGGCAGCCGGATCCCCTTCGCGCGCCAGAACGGGCCCTATGCCAAGGCCTCCAACCAGGACATGCTCACGGCGACGCTGGACTCGCTCGTCGGGCGGTTCGGCCTGGAGGGCGAGGTGCTCGGCGAGGTGGCCGCCGGCGCGGTGCTCAAGCACAGCCGCGACTTCAACCTGACGCGCGAGTCCGTGCTCGGCTCCAGGCTGGCCGCCGAGACGCCCGCCTACGACGTCCAGCAGGCGTGTGGCACCGGGCTGGAGGCGACCGTGCTGGTGGCCAACAAGATCGCCCTGGGCCAGATCGACTGCGGGATCGCCGGCGGCGTGGACACCACGTCCGACGCGCCCATCGCCGTCAACGAGGATCTGCGCGAGGTGCTCCTGGAGCTCAATCGCACCAAGTCCAACACGGGGCGGCTCAAGCTGCTGACGCGGCTTCGCCCCCAGCAGATCGTGCCGGAGATCCCGCGCAACGTCGAGCCGCGCACCGGCCTCTCCATGGGCGAGCACACCGCGCTGATGGCCAGGGACTGGGGGATCGGGCGCGAGGAGCAGGACGAGCTGGCGGTGACCAGCCACCGCAATCTCGCCGCCGCCTACGACACGGGCTGGATGGACGACCTCGTCACCCCGTTCCTCGGGCTCGAGCGCGACCAGACCCTGCGCCCGGACTCGAGCGTGGAGAAGCTGGCCAAGCTCAAGCCGGTGTTCGGGGGCCCTGACGGCACGATGACCGCCGGCAACTCGACGCCCTTGTCAGACGGCGCCTCAGCGGTCCTGCTGGCCTCCGAGGAGTGGGCCCGGGCGCACGACATCCCTGTCCAGGCCTACTTCTCCGACGCCCAGACCGCCGGCGTCGACTACGTCCACAAGGGCGAGGGCCTGCTGATGGCGCCCGCCTACGCCATGCCCAAGCTGCTTGACCGCAACGGCGCCGCCCTTGCGGACTTCGACTTCTACGAGATCCACGAGGCCTTCGCCGCCCAGCTGCTGTGCACGCTGAAGGCATGGGAGGACCCGGTCTTCTGCGCGGAGCGTCTCGAGCGCGACCAGCCGCTCGGCGCGATCGACCGCGACCGGCTCAACGTCCACGGCGGCTCGCTCGGGGCGGGACATCCCTTCGGCGCCACCGGCGGACGGATCGTCGCCACCCTCGCCAAGGCGCTGAGGGAGCGCGGCTCCGGCCGCGGCCTCATCTCGATCTGCGCCGCCGGTGGGCTCGGCGTCACCGCGATCATGGAGGCCGTCAATGACTGACCGTTACGCCCAGCTCGTCAACACCCCCATCGGCAAGCTCGTCACCAAGCAGATCGGGCTGCCGCAACCGCCGCGTCTGGACCGCTACGAGCCCGCTCAACCCGTGATCTCCGGGCCGGTGCTGCTGGGCGCCTCGGGGCCGGAGTCCCGGCTGGCCAAGCCGCTGGCCAAGGTGCTGAGGGCCATCGACGCCAACGTGTCCACGGTGATGGACGAGGGCCTGCGCACGGCCGCCGCCGAGGCCAAGCTCGACGCCGGCATCTTCAACCCCGAGGCGGCGCCGCCGGACCAGCGGTTCAAGGCGCTCGTGTTCGATGCCACCGGGATCCAGTCCAGCGAGGAGCTCGAGCGCGCCTGGGGCTTCTTTCATCCCGCGATCCGCCGGGTGCTCCCCTCCGGGCGGGTGATCATCCTCGGCACGCCGCCCGAGCACTGCGCGGCTCCTCCGCTGGCCATCGCCCAGAGGGCCCTGGAGGGCCTCGAGCGCGCCATCGGCAAGGAGGTCAAGCGAGGCGCCACGTCACAGCTCCTCTACGTCAGGCCCAAGGCCGAGAACCAGCTCGAGGCCACGCTGCGCTTCTTCCTGTCGCCCCGCTCCGCCTTCGTATCGGGTCAGGTGGTGCGCATCGGCCCCGGCGCGGCAGCCGCCGGCAAGGTGAACTGGGATGCCCCGCTGACGGGCAAGGTGGCGCTCGTCACCGGCGCTGCGCGCGGCATCGGCGCCGCCGTCGCCGAGGTGCTGTCTCGCGACGGAGCCCACGTGGTGGGTCTCGATGTGGCCGCCATGGCCGAGGAGCTGTCGGCTGTCACCGGCCGGCTCGGCGGCTCCTTCCTGGCCGCCGACATCACCGACGACGACGCTCCGAAGGCGATCGCCGATCATCTGCTCGACCAGCACGAGGGCGTTGACATCGTGGTCCACAACGCCGGCATCACCCGCGACAAGACGCTCGGGCGGATGACGCAGGAGCAGTGGAGCAAGGTGATCGCCATCAACCTCACCGCGCCCCAGCGCATCGACCGCGAGCTGTTCAGCCGCGACGCCGTGCGGCGCAACGGACGGATCGTGGGGGTGTCGTCGATCAGCGGGATCGCCGGCAACGCCGGTCAGACCAACTACTCGACCTCCAAGGCGGGGGTGATCGGCTTGGTCCAGGCATGGGCGCCCGAGCTGGCCAAGCGGGGCGTCACCCTCAACGCCGTGGCCCCCGGTTTCGTCGAGACCCAGATGACCGCGGCGATGCCCCTGGCCATCCGGGAAGCGGGCCGCCGGATGAACAGCCTCTCGCAGGGCGGACTCCCGGTCGACGTCGCCGAGACGGTGGCGTGGTTCGCCAGTCCGGGATCGGCGGGCGTGACGGGCAACGTCGTCCGCGTCTGTGGCCAGAGCCTCCTCGGGGCGTGACCGCCGCCATGGCCGAGAAGGAGCTCCAGAGCGCGCCCTCCATGGTGCCGCTGTTCGCGCGGGCGAGCCTGGCGATCATCCCCGGCGCCACCAGGCTGCCGTGGGTGGGTGGCGGGGGCGGGCAGATGCCCGACCTGGCGCTGACACGCGCCGACGTGGCGGTCGATGCCGACCGCCTGGCGGCCTATGACCGGGTGTGCGGCTTTGACCTGTCGGATTCGCTGCCGCCGACGTACCCGCACATGCTGGCCTTCCCGATGCACCTGAAGCTCATGACCGACGGGCGCTTCCCGCTGGCGGCTCTGGGGCTGGTCCACATCGCCAACGCCATCACCGTGCATCGCCGCATCGGCCTCGCCGAGCCGCTTTCGCTGCGGGTGTGGGCGACGCCGCTGCAGCCCCACCCGCGCGGCCGCCAGTTCACGATCCGCACCGAGGCCCGGGTGGGCGATGAGCTGGTCTGGGAGGAGGCCTCCACCAACCTCAGCCGCGGTGGCGGCAGCGGCAGCAGTAGCGGCGGGCCGGGCGCCAGCGCGGGCGAGCCGGGCGAACCGTCAGAGCCGCCGTCCAGCGAGGAGCTACCGGCCACGGCGACGTGGAAGCTGCCGGGCGATCTGGGCCGCCGCTACGGCTCGGTCTCCAGGGATCTGAACCCCATCCACGTTCATCCGCTGAGCGCCCGGCTGTTCGGCTTTCCCACCGCCATCGCCCACGGTATGTGGACCAAGGCGCGCTCCCTGGCCGCGCTCGGCTCCGAGCTCCCGCCCGCCTACACGGCGCAGGTGGCGTTCCGCAAGCCGATCCTGCTGCCCGCGACCGTGCAGTTCGCCGAGGCCGCCGGGTCGCCTGCCGGCTCGATCGCCTTCGGGGTGCGCGACGCGACACGCGGCACCGTCCACCTGGACGGCGTGGTCACGCGCCGCTAGGACCCTTCGGCGCCGGGACTGATGTCGTCGAACATGGCACGGAGGCGGTCGAACACGGCCGCCGCCGTGCGCAGCTCGTCGTCGGAGAACTCCGCCAGCGCCGCGGCGAACCGCGGCGCGAACTGGGCGTGACGGGCCTCCACCAGCCCCCGGCCCTTCTCGGTCAGGGAGATCAGGACGACTCGGCGGTCGCGCTCGGAGCGCACCCGCGACACCAGGCCTGCCGTGGCGAGCCCGTCCAGCATTCCCGTCGCCGTCGCCGGTGACAGGTCGGCCAGGCAGGCCAGCTCGCTCGACGGCAGCGCCTCGTGGTCGACGAGGCTGAAGAGCAGGCCGTACTGGGCGTCCGAGAGCTCTCCGTGGGCGCGGTTCTCGCGGCCCCGCAGCCGCCGCAGCGCGCCGACGCAGCCCTTGAACGAGCGCCCGAGCTCCTGGCCGGCCTCGCGGGCGGGGACGTCCGGTGCCGTCACCGAGGCGGTCTTGGCAGCGGACGGGCTCATGCGGCCAGCGCCTCCGCCAGCGCTTCGTCGGGCACCTGCGCCGCGGCGGCGTGGGCGCGCTTGGCGGCGCGCTCGGCCCGCACGAGCACGATGCACGGGATGATGGCGACCGCGGTCAGCCCGGCGGCGACCCAGAAGGCCGTGCCGTAGGCCGCGGCCGCGGCGGACAGCGTGTGGGCGCCGGCCAGGCCGCGCTGAAGCACCACCGCGAGTACCGCGATGCCGATCGATCCGCCGACACGCTGGAGCACGTTGAGCTGCGGGGTGGCGTCAGAGAGCTCGTGGCGCTCCAGGGCCGCGAACGCCGCCGTCATCGCCGGCATGAAGGCGAAGCCAATGCCGAAGCCGCGGAAGAGCATCGCGACGCACAACAACAGGATCGAGGTGTGGGCGCCCATGAGGGCGAACGGGATCGTCGCCAGCGCGGTGAGCACCACGCCGAACAGGGCCAGGGGGCCACCCCCGAAGCGGTCGGTGAGCTTGCCCGACAGCGGCATGACCAGCGCCGCTCCGAGCCCCTGAGGAGCGGTGAGCAGGCCGGTGATGACCACGTCCTCGTGGCGAATCGTCTGCCAGTACAGCGGCAGCAGGATCATGCCGCCGAACAGCGCGGCGCCGATGCAGAACATCGCGATCGAGGCCGAGGAGAACGTCGGGCGGGCGTACAGCCGCAGGTTGAGCAGCGGGCGCTTGACCCGCAGGGCGTAGACCGCGAACACGGCGACGAGGATGATGCCCGTGATCAGCGGGCCCAGGACCTTGACGGCGGTGAAGCTGCCGGTGGTCCCCACCTCGGCCAGGCCGTACGTGATCAGTGGCAGGCCGGTAGCCATCAGCGCCAGGCCCTTGTAGTCCAGAGCCTCGGTGGGCTGCCGCGCCATCCTGGGCAGGATGCGCAGCGCGGAGATCACGGCGATGATCCCGATCGGCACGTTGACGTAGAAGATCCAGCGCCAGCTGGCGTTGTCCAGGAGAAGACCACCGATGGTCGGGCCCAGGATCGGGGCCAGCATCGCCGGGACGGCCACCACGCTCATCACGCGGCCCATGCGCTTGGGCCCGGCGGCCTCGGCCATCATCAGCTGGCCGATGGGCAGGATCATGCCGCCGCCGATGCCCTGCAGGACGCGGAAGAAGATGAGCTCGGTGGTGGAGTTCGCCAGGCCGCACAGGGCCGAGCCGAGCGTGAAGAGGACGAGGGAGGTCAGATAGACCGACTTGGCGCCGAAGCGGCGGGCGGCCCAGCCGGTCACCGGGATCACGGCGGCCAGCGAGAGCAGGTAGCCGGTCGCCACCCACTGGATGTTGTCGATCGTGGAATGAAGCTCGCGCGAGAGGGTGTCGAGGGCGACGTTGACGATCGTCGTGTCGAGGATCGACATGATCGAGCCCAGGATCACGACGGCGCTGATGCGCCACACGTACGCGTCGATGCGGCTGGAGTCTGTGGTGGAAGGCATAAGAGAGGTGTCGTCAGGAATGGATGGTTCCTAAAGTTTCGGAACCGAAGGTTAGCCACCGAAGCATCTCGTGTCAATGCCCGGCAACATGGCGCCGTCCGCTCGCGCGGGTGTCCCCACGGCGCCCTGGGTCACCGCCGGTCACGCGGCCAAAACCCCGCAACCAGCGGCGTGAGGCTATCGTCAGCATGCGATGACCACGTTTGCTGATCTCGGGCTCTCCGGCCCCATCCTCGAAGCGCTCAAGGACGTCGGCTACGACGCCCCCAGTCCGATTCAGGAGCAGGCGATCCCACCGCTGCTCGAGGGACTCGACGTGATCGGCCAGGCCCAGACGGGCTCGGGCAAGACCGCGGCGTTCGGCCTGCCCATGCTCCAGTACGTCGACCCCGACGAAGGCGACGTCCAGGGCCTGGTCCTCACCCCGACGCGGGAGCTCTGCATCCAGGTCACCCAGGCCCTGCGCGCCTACGGGCGGCGCAAGGGCGTGGACGTGGTCGCGGTCTTCGGCGGCGCGCCCATCCGCAGCCAGCAGTCCCAGCTGCGCGCTGGGGGCCAGGTGGTCGTCGGCACGGTGGGCCGGGTCAAGGACCTCATCAGCCGCCACTCGCTGGTCCTGCACACGTGCCGGTTCGTCGTGCTCGACGAGGCGGACGAGATGCTCGATCTCGGCTTCCTCGAGGATGTCGAGCGGATCCTCTCGCTGACCCCGTCCAGCCGCCAGACGGCGCTGTTCTCGGCCACCATGCCCCCGGAGATCCGCCGGCTGGCCGACCAGTACCTCTACGATCCGGTCACGGTCAAGGTCAAGACCGCCACGCTCACCGTCGACACCGTCGAGCAGTTCGCTCTGGAGGTCGCCGCCCGCGAGAAGACCGATGCGCTGGTGCGCGTCCTCGAGGCCGAGCATCCGGACCAGGCGCTTGTCTTCGTGCGCACCAAGATCCGCGCTGACCAGCTCTACCGGACGCTGCGCGACAAGGGCATGAACGTCCGCGCTCTGCACGGCGACATGACGCAGGGCGCCCGCGACGGGGTCATGATCTCCTTCAAGGGCGGCAGCGTGCCGTTGCTCGTGGCCACCGATGTCGCCGCCCGCGGCCTGGATATCTCGGGCATCTCCCATGTCGTCAACTACGACGTGCCCACCTCCCCCGACGTCTACGTGCACCGCATCGGGCGCACCGGCCGGGTCGGGCGCAGCGGCCGCGCCATCACCTTCTACGAGCCTCGCCAGGTTCGCGACATCCAGGCGATCGAGCGCCACGCCGGCGTCAAGCTCTCGCCCTGGGTCAAGGACGCCCACGTGGCCCCGATGCCCGTCACGGCACCGCCGCGCCGGCACTCCAAGCCGAGTGTCTCGGCCAACGGCGACGGGCGCGACGGCAGCTTCTCCAAGGTCATCGTCTCCGGTGGCCGCGCCGCCGGGCTCGAGCCCTCGGACATCATCCACGCCATCACCGCCGCGACTCAGCTCGACGGCGAGTCGGTCCGCAACGTCCGCGTGCTGGAGCGCTTCTGCTTCGTGGAGGTGCCTCAGGAGGACGCCGAGCGCGTGATCAAGCAGACCGGCGGGACCGAGGTCCGCGGTCACGTGCTGCGCCTCGAGCTGGCCCGCACCTGACGCGCGGCGCGCGGACGGGCTGCAACTTCGCGCCCAAACCCGCACTGACATAAGCCCCGTGTCAGTCCGCGGACGGCCGGGCGCGACTTCTCCGCGGTCGGCCTGTTGTGAATGGCAATGACCCCAACCGACCCACCACCCACGGGAGGTAGTTCCTTGCCTTTGAAGTCCTTCATGCGCCGTCGGCCGTCCGCGGCGATCGTGATCTCCTGCGTCGCCCTGTTCATGTCGCTGGGAGGCGTCGGCTACGCCGCCATCTCGATTCCCAACAACAGCGTCGGCACGGCGCAGCTGAAGAACAACGCCGTGACCAGCGGCAAGATCAAGAACGGCGCGGTCTCCTACAAGAAGATCCAGCCCGGCGCCGTCGGCCTGGTGCGCGCCAACACCGGTCAGCTCCAGGTCCGGGTCAGCGGGACCTGCGGGACCGGCTCGGCGATCGGGACCATCAACCAGGTCGGCAAGGTGACCTGCAACAACGCGCTGCCGTCCGAGTTCGGCACCACCAGCAACACCGCGACGCTGGGTTCGGGATCGACCTCGATCGCCAGCGTGGCCCTGCCCACCGGCGCCTCGTACCTGGCCTTCGCCAACCCGACGGCGACCGTGACGCCGGCGTCGGGGGTGGCCACGCCGCAGCACGTCACCGTCAGCTGCACGCTGACCGTCGGCTCCAACACCCAGACCCGGACGGCCACGATCGACACCACCGGGACCTCCGGTGACACGTTCACGGCCTCGATCCCGCTGCAGGGCACCGGCCCCTCGGGCACCGGCTCGGTGAGCTGCAGCAGCACCACCACCGGCGGCGGCACGGCGCCCGCCGTCAGCGTCACCGCAGCGGTCAACGCCGTTCAGACCGCCGGCAACAGCTGACCGGCGGCGAGTCTTCGGGGCGGCCACGGACGGCCGCCCTGCCGCCGCTCATGCCGTTGCGGCCGCGGGGCGACTACTGTCTCATGCCATGAGCACAGCCAACATGAACACCAGCATGGGCACGATCGCCCTCGAACTCTTCGACGACGACGCTCCCAAGACGGTCGAGAACTTCCGCAAGCTCGCCTCCGACGGCTTCTACGACGGGATCATCTTTCACCGGGTGATTCCGGACTTCATGATCCAGGGCGGGTGCCCGCAGGGCACCGGCACCGGCGGTCCGGGCTACACCTTCGAGGACGAGATCAACCAGCACAAGGTCGTCCGTGGCGCGCTGGCCATGGCCAACGCCGGGCCCAACACCAACGGCTCCCAGTTCTTCATCGTCACCATCGACGGCGCACCGTGGCTGGACGGCAAGCACACCGTGTTCGGGCGGGTGGCCGCGGGCATGGACGCCGTCGACGCGATCGAATCGACGCCCACCGGGCCCCAGGATCGCCCGCTGGAGCCGCCGACGATCGAGTCGATCGAGCTGGATCCCGCCTGATCGCACTGACCTGAAGCCAACGGCCGCAACTCCGCTCCCCGTTCTGGCCGCCAGATCATGGTCGTGGACGGCCACTGGGTAGCCTTGGGCGCCCCACCCTGAGAGCGGCACGAGGAGCAGGCATGGCAAGCGTCGATCAGACCACAGCGGCGGAGACCAACGGCGCGCCGGACCACACGATCGCGGTGGAGAATCCCGCCACCGGCGAGCTCATCACCACCGTGCCGGTCCTCGACGCGGGGCAGCTCGAGGCGATGGCGCGTCGCGCCCGCCTGGCCCAGCCGCAATGGGCCGCCATCGGCTTCGACGGCCGCGCCCGCATCATGCGCCGGGCGCAGAAGTGGATGCTCGACAACGCCGACCGCGTCCTGGACTGCGTGGTCCGCGAGTCGGGCAAGACCTACGAGGACGCCCAGCTGGCCGATCTCGGCTACACCGTGACCGCCCTGGGCTTCTGGGCCAAGGAGGCGGCCAAGTATCTGGCCGACGAGCGCGTCCCCTCGTGGAACAACCCGGTCGCCGCGGGCAAGAAGCTGGTCATCCGCTACGTGCCCGTCGGCGTGATCGGCGTCATCGGGCCGTGGAACTACCCGATCGCCAACTCGTTCGGCGACTGCATCCCGGCGCTCATGGCGGGCAACAGCGTCATCCTCAAGCCCAGCGAGGTGACGCCGCTGAGCTCGTTGCTCATGGCCGACATGATGCGCGAATGCGGGCTGCCTGAGGACGTCTTCCAGGTCGCCACCGGTGACGGGGCCACCGGCGCGGCGCTGATCGGCCAGGTGGACTGCGTGATGTTCACCGGCTCCAGCCGCACCGGCAGGGCGGTGATGCGGGCTGCCGCGGACGCGCTGGTGCCCTGCTATCTGGAGCTCGGCGGCAAGGATCCGATGATCGTCTGCGCCGATGCCGACGTCGAGCGGGCCGCCAACGCCGCCGCCTTCTACTCGATGAACAATGGCGGCCAGGTGTGCATCTCGGTCGAGCGCTGCTATGTGGAGGCGCCCGTCTACGACGAGTTCGTGGGCCGCGTGACCGATAACGTGCGCGCTCTGCGCCAGGGCGAGCCGACCGGAGTGGGCACCGTCGACGTGGGCGCCGTGATCTTCCCGCCCCAGCTCGACATCGTGGATGACCACGTCCGTGACGCCGTGGCCAAGGGTGCGAAGGTGCTCACCGGCGGCCATCCCCATTCCGAGCGCGGGCGCTACTACGAGCCCACCGTGCTGGTCGACGTCGATCACTCCATGAAGCTCATGCAGGAGGAGACGTTCGGGCCGACGCTGCCGATCATGAAGATCGCCAATGCCGAGGAGGGCGTGCAGCTCGCCAACGACTCCGTCTACGGCCTGCAGGCCTCGGTGTGGACGCGCGACGCCGATCGCGGCGAGGAGCTGGCGCGCCGGATCGAGGCCGGGGTGGTCTGCGTCAACGACGCCCAGATCAACTACTCGGCGCTCAACCTTCCCATGGGCGGCTGGAAGACCTCGGGTATCGGCACCCGCCACGGCTCGGGCGGCATCCGCAAGTACACCAAGACCCAGTCGCTGATGGTGACGCGGCGCGCTCCGTTCAAGCGCGAGCCGTTCATGTTCCCCTACAAGCCGCGCACCACGATGCTCCTGCGCCGCTTCTACAAGCTGCTCTACGGCCGCGGCACGCGCGACTGAGGGCGGCGCGGGGGCGCGCGAAGAGCGGCGCGCGGCGGCGGGCCTCAGCCCCCCGCCGCCCGGCGCGCGGCGGCGGGCCCCAGTCCCCCGCCGCGCGGCCCGCGGATCAGCCCTTCTTGGTGGTGGCCGGCGCCGGAAGCGTCACCTTCCCCGCCTGCTTGCAGCTGAAGTGCACCGCGTCCTTGGTCGAGCACTTCAGGGTGCCGGTTGCGGTGGCCTTGGCGTAGGCGCCGGTCCCGTTCTTGACGGCGAAGGTACCGGTGTAGCTCGCCTGGCTGAACGACGTGGTGGTCGTCGGGGGGCTGGTGTCGTCCGGCGTGAGGGTGAACGTGCCGTAGACGCTGCCGGCGTTGAACCATGCCTGCCACTTGCCGGTGATGTCGCCGGAATCCTCGGTGCTGAAGGACTCCCACTCCACACCTTTACCGGTGTTACACGCCACCGGGCCCATCTGTGTCCCGTCCTGGGCGGCGGGCGTCACGTCGGTGGCGCCGGGCGCGACCTGGAGGATGAGCGATGCGGCGCAGGACACCTTCGTCGTGACCGTGGAAGGTGTCTTGCTCTTCGTGCCTCCGTTCGAGGCGTGTGAGCTCGCGGCCATGGCCGACGCAACTCCGAGGATGAGAACTGCGGCGACGGCCGCGCCGAGGAGGCAGATGCGCTTCACGCTATCTCCTGATTCGTGTGTGAGACGGATGAACCCATGCGGCGCGGCATTCTGGCGGCCCGCGGAGGGCGCGCGGGTGAACATTTGGTAAACCGGGCGCATCCGGCCTGGATGATTGATTCCGCGGCCGCGTGGTTGCCGGGGGATCGGACCCGCCCGCCCATCAAGCCGGTCAAGGACGCAGGGCGAAGCCCATACTGGATGTATGGGCGAGCCCGAGCACGCCGCCCGGCGCCGATCATCCGGATTCATCCCGCACGCGGGGTCGTGGAATCAATCATCTAGTGTGGTGAGTGGTTAATTCGGTTGCAGTAGATGGCGATCGATTCGAGGATCTGGTCGGCGGTCTTGGTCCAGACGTAGGGTCGGGGTTGTCGTTCCAGGTCTCGATCCAGCCGCGGATGTCGGCGTTGAGCTGTCGGACGGAGGTGTGCGCGCTGCGGCGCAGCTTCTTGTTGGTCAGCTCAGCGAACCAGCGCTCGACGAGGTTCAGCCACGAGGAGCTGGT
>DASXJW010000164.1:0-26228 GCA_036497165.1 Solirubrobacteraceae bacterium | reverse complement strand
TCCGCGCTGCCGGGCTCTGCCATCTTGCGGTGCATCTCCGCCTTGGCGCTGTCGGGGAGGACACGGCTGCCAATGCCCTGGAGCTTTGACTTCAGCGAGTGGGAGACGACCCGCTCCTCGCCTGCCATGAGCGCCTCGAAGCCGTCGCGGGCCACGTCGGCAGGATCGTCCTTGTCGTCGGTGCCGACCTTGGTGTCGAGCATGTCGGCGCGCTCGAAGAACTCGGTGTCGACGGGTCCCGGCATCAGCGAGGTGATGGTGACGCCGCTGTCCTTGAGCTCGTTGCGCAGGGCCAGGGCAAAGGACTGCACGAACGACTTCGACGCGTTGTAGACGGCCTGAAAGGATCCGGGCATCGTCGAGGCGATCGACGAGGTGTAGAGGATGCGGCCGCGACCCCGGCTGAGCATGTCGCGGACGACGTACTTGCTCAGGTGGACCGTGGAGCGGACGTTGAGGTCGATGAGCTTGAGCTCGTCGGCGAGCTCGGTGTCCGTGGCGAACGCTCCTCCGGCTCCGATTCCGGCGTTGAGCGCGGCGACCTCGAGGGGGCGGCCGGCCTCGGCCACATGGCGGTACAGCTCCACCACACCCGACTCGGTTGCCAGGTCAACCTGTACGGCCTCCACGGTGGCGCCCTCGGCCTCGAGATCCGCCGCAGCTGTGGCGATGGCGTGATCCTCGGCGGCGATGATGAGATCGAAGTCGTTCTCGGCGAAGAGCTTGGCCAGCTCGAAGCCGATGCCGCTCGAGGCTCCGGTGACGAGGGCCAGCGACCGGCCGCTGGTGCTGTTCAGCTGATCAGACATTCCATTCTCCTGACGATTGCTCACTCGGTCGCGCTACCCCGGCGGCGAAGCGCAAACCGCAGCCGGAACGGGCTGAGCGTCGCCGGCAGCGGATGAGTGGCACGCAGGGGCCAGGGATGGATCTGGCGCCCCCGGTGCCACGCGGATCGCCACGGTCCCTGCGGGCCCGCGCGGTGGAGGTGACCATGCCGCGCCGGATACCCGGGCCCGCGGGCGGAACGCGAGGCGGGGCGCCGTGACGGGGCAGGGTCAGCGTCGGCGGCGCTGAGACCCGATGTGCAGCGACCGCAGCGCCGCGCGCGCGGCCGCGTCCCCGGGCACGCCGTGGACGGCGGCGCCGGGAAACGCGGCGGCGCTGGCCAGA
Organism: Solirubrobacteraceae bacterium; assembly: GCA_036497165.1. GTDB lineage: Bacteria > Actinomycetota > Thermoleophilia > Solirubrobacterales > Solirubrobacteraceae > Palsa-465. The sequence continues at coordinate 25,055 of DASXJW010000164.1, read as the reverse complement.
AACAGCCCGCGCAGCGGGGTGCGATAGGGCGACGGCGAGGGCACCGGACGGAACACGGACTGCAGGCCACTGAAGCTGCCGCCCCCGACGTCGCCGTGCACGAGGTTGGGGTTGCGCGCCTCGAGGTCGGATGGGCCCAGGACGTGGCGGGCCAGGATGAGATCCCGGAAGCCGGGCGCGAATCGCTCAACCTGGTCCTCGATGGCGCGAATCGACGCCTCTGACCCGAGCTGGGCGGCCATGCTCGCCGGCGCGTGAGTGTAGGCCCAGGCAGTGTGCTTGCCCTCCGGCGCCCGGGTCGGGTCGGCGAGGCTCTGCTGGCCGAGCAGGAGGAAGGGATGCTCGGCCAGGCCTCGGTGGGCCTGCTCGAGCGAGGCGGTGGTGGCGCGCTCGTCTCCGCCCACGTGAACCGTACCCGCGCGGCGCGCGTCGGGCGCCGCCCACGGAATCGGGCCGTCGAGCGCCCAGTCGACCTTGACCGTGGCCGGCCCGTAGCGAAAGCCGCGCAGCAGGCGCCGGTACCACGAGCTGAGCCGGTCGCCGGTCATCGCCATCAGGGCGCCGGGCATGACGTCGGCTAGCACGACCGACCCCGGGACCTCCTGGTCGTCGGCGATGGCCACGCCGGTCACGCATCCGTCCGCGGTCATGACCCTGTCCACGCGCGCCCCGGTCTGGACGGTGCCGCCCAAGCGGCCCAGGTAGCCGACGAGCGCGTCGATGAGTCGCTCTGCGCCTCCGCGTGGACTGGGCCAGCCTGCGCCGTGGCCGAGCACGTTGAGGTGGAAGGCAGCGATGGCCGAGCCGCGCGCGCTCAGCGGCGTGTCCCCGTGGGCGGCGGTTCCGTACAGCCATGCACGGGCTCCCGACCCCTCGAACAATGAGTGAGCGAGACCGACAGCGGTGCGGGCGAGCAGGAGCCCGAGCTGTGCCGACGGCCCCGGCCCGGCCCGTCGCAGGAGCTTGACGGGACCGGCGACCGGCGGAAAGCCGCTGAGCATCGTCGCCCGGACCGCCTCGAACGCGTCGAGGTACGGAGCGACGAAGCCGCTCCACCGCGCGCCGTCACCGGCGTGCTGGCGCTCGAGCGACGCGGCGGTGGCTGCGACGTCCCGGAACAGCGCCACGGCGCGGGCGTCGGGCAGGGGGTGGGCCATGCACGCCTCGGGATGCACCCACTCCAAGCCGTACTCGGCGAGGGGCATCCGCCCGAACACGGGGGACGCGGCGGCGGCGGGATAGACCGAGGAGAAGGTGTCGTGGCGAAACCCCGGCAGGGTCAGCTCCTGGGTGCGGACAGCACCTCCGGGACGGTCCGCCGCCTCGAGCACGGTCACCGGCACGCCGGCCTCGGCGAGGCGGATCGCCGCCGCCAGGCCGTTGGGTCCGGCGCCGATGACGAGCGCCTGCTCGCTCCCGCGCTCTGTCATGCGCACCTCCCTTCTCGCGCGCATCTGCCGTGGCTCTCCCGCGGGCTCGCGCCGGCCCGCAAGGTCAGCGTAGCGACGCGCAGGGGAAGGCCTTGGCAAGCCCCTTGACACTCATGATGACCAGGACTAGGGTCACGCGGCGGAGCGCCTCACTGAGGTGGGGCGGTGCGACGAGGAAGGGGAGTGCCATGCAACGTCGGCGCACGATGGTGGCGATCATTCTTGCTCTCCTGGGCCTGGTCTTCAGCTCGGCCGTGTCCGCTGCGCCGCACGCCCGTCGCGCCGCCGCGGACTCCCAGCCCTGGCGCGACCCGGGCGAGCCGGCCGCACTGCGCGCCAACGAGCTGCTGGCGGCGTTGAGCGCGGACCAGAAGATTCAACTGGCCCTGGGCAACTTCGTCGCGCTGCAGAGCTTCGGCGTCCCGACGCTCACCGACGACGACGGGCCCGACGGCGTGCGCAACCCCGGTACCACGGCGCTGCCCTCAGGACAGGCCCTGGCCGCCAGCTTCAACCGGTCGCTGGCCTACGCCTACGGACAGGTGGCGGGCTCGGAGGCCCGCGACCAGCGGTTCAGCGAATGGCTCGGCCCGGCCGTGGACATCGCCCGCACCCCGCTCGCCGGCCGCCAGCCGGAGGCCGAGGGCGAGGATCCCTTCCTCTCGGGCAACACGTCAGCCCAGATCGTTGCCGGCGCCAAGAGCCAGCACATCATCGCCACGCTCAAGCATTACACCGCCTACAACCAGGACTGGGGCCGGATTGGCTTTGAGATCGCCCCGAGCCCGTTCGTCCGGGGTCCCGCCACCAACGACATCGTGTCCGAGCGGGCGGCGCAGGAGATCTACGAGGCGCCGTTCCGCACCGCCATCCAGCAGGGCGGCCTCGACTCGCTGATGTGCTCCTACAACCAGATCAACGGGCTGCCGAGCTGCCAGAACCCGGGCACGCTCGGCGACATCAAGAACGGCACCGGCTTCGACGGATTCGTCGTGCCGGACTTCGGCTTCGCTGTCCGGGACCCGGTGGCCGCGGCCCGGGCCGGGGTGGACCTGCCCGCGCTTCCGGGCAACGGAAGCGGCGGTCTGACCGCCGCGGACTTCACCTCGGGACAGATCCCCGCAGCGCGCCTGGATGACATCGATCGCCGGATCCTGTTCGCCATCTTCGACTCCGGCCTCTTCGACGATCCTCTGCCGGCGACGGCCGCGCCCGAGGTCAGCACGCCGGCCCACCAGCAGGTGGCCACCGATGTGGCCGAAGCGGGCACCGTGCTGCTCAAAAACGATCGACGCGCGCTGCCGCTCACGGGCCGCGGCCGGTCGATCGCGTTGATCGGCCCGACCGGCGACGACGCGGTGTTCGTGACCGGCGGGTCAGCCAGCGTTCCGCTGGCGCCCGGTCAGGCGATCACCCCGCTGCAGGGGATCAGCGCGCGCGCCGGCGGGGTCGGTGACACGGTGACCGCAGTGCAGGGCTCGGCCGGGGACGTCGCCTCTCCGACCCTGGTGGCGAGCTCGGCGCTGACGCCGAGCAGTGGCAGCGGCCAGGGCCTGCTGGGCACGTACTGGAGCAGTGGCGACTTCAGCGGCACGCCGGCCCTCACGCGCGTAGATCCGACCGTGGATCTCTCCGCCGCGCCGCCTCAGACCGGCGCTCTGTGGTCGGCTAAATGGACGGGCACGCTGACCCCGCCCGAGTCCGGCCTGTATCGCTTCTCGCTGTCGGAGGCCGGGATCGCCACGCTCAAGATCGCCGGGCAGACGTTCGGGCCGGCCTACCGTGAGGCCACCCAGTTCCTCGTGGGGCCCCACTACGTGCTCCAGGGGACCGTCCGGCTCACCGCCGGGCACCCGGTGCCGGTCGAGATCGACTACGCGAGCATCAGCGGCCTGTTCGGCCAGGAGATCCACTTCGGCTGGCAGACGCCCTCGCAGTCGGGCATCCCCGCCGCGGTGGCGGCCGCCCGCCAGGCCGACGTCGCTGTCGTCTTCGCCAACGACGCCCAGGGCGAGGGCATGGACCGCACCTCGCTCGCGCTGCCCGGCGATCAGGACCAGCTCATCGACGCCGTCGCCAATGCCAACCGCCGCACGATCGTCGTACTGAACACCGGTGGTCCCGTGCTGATGCCGTGGCTGCACGACGTCGCCGGTGTGCTGGAGGCGTGGTATCCGGGCCAGCAGTTCGGTGACTCGATCGCGGCCGTCCTCTTCGGCGACGCCGATCCGGCCGGCCGCCTGCCGGTCACCTTCCCGACCAGCGACACCCAGGGCCCGGCTCCGAGCAGCCAACCGCAGCACTACCCCGGCGTCGGCGGCGTCGAGCACTATGACGAGGGGCTGGACGTGGGCTACCGCTGGTACGACGCGACGGGGCAGCGCCCGCTGTTCCCGTTCGGCTACGGCCTCTCCTACGAGCAGTTCCGGGTGTCGCACGTATTCGCGGCCTATGACCCGCGCCGCGGGGAGGCGTTCGTCGTCGCCGGCGTGCGCAACGCGTCGCGGCGTTCCGGGCCGGCCACGCTCGAGCTCTACCTGCACTCCCCGTCCACCGCCGGCGAGCCGCCCAAGCAACTCAAGGGCTATGCGAGCGTGAGCCTCGCCGCCGGGCAGAGCCGCGTGGTCGTCTTCCGGCTGGGGAAGAGCGACCTCGCCTACTTCGACCAGAGCCGCAACGGCTGGACGGTGGCTCGGGGCCGGTACACGGTGCGCGTCGGCACATCCTCGACGGACCTCGACCATGCCGCCCAGTTCGACGTGGGCAGCGCCGGGAGGCACCACCGCTCGAATACGTAGTCGGCGAACGTCACAGCATCAGCGCGTCAGCTCCTGTGGATGACGAGGACGAGCCCGGCGATGGCGATCGCGGCGGAGGCGAGCAGCGCCAGCATGCCAAGCGTGGCGTAGCGGGCGGAGGCGGCGGGCCGCCGAGCGCGGCGCATGTCGCTTGACCGGATCACGCCGAACACGGCGATCGAGAAGACGAGCGCCACGCTGAGCCCGGCGATGATCGACGAGTAGATCATCTTGATCAGCGCAGCGGCGGCGAAGATGCTCATGAGGTCGCCGGCGAGGCGATGGCGGGATGGATGCGACGCGCCACGAGGGCGGCGGCAGCAAGGAGCAGGATGCCGGCGACGACGACCGGGCCGAGGGCACCGTGGCCGAACAGGCTGGTGATGCCGTAGACGATGGCGGCCATGCAGGCCGCGGCGGGCAGGGTGAGGATCCACGCGCGCACGATGTCGCCGGCCACGCCCCAGCGCACGGCCGAGACGCTCTTGGCCGCTCCGGCGCCGGTGATCCCACCCGAGATGACGTGTGTGGTGGAGAGGGGATAGCCCACGCTCGAAGCGGCGAGGATGACGACGGCTCCAGCGGTCTGCGCGGCGAAGCCCTGCGCCGGATCCATGCTGATGATGCGCGTGCCAACCGTCTTGATGATCCGCCAGCCGCCGGTGAAGGTGCCCAGCGCGATAGCGCTGGCCGACACGAACACCACCCAGACCGGGACGTGGAAGCCCGCAGCGGGAATGTTGCCGTTGGCGATCAGCGCCAACGTGATCACACCCATCGTCTTCTGGGCGTCGTTGGTGCCATGCGACAGGGCCAGCAGGCCACCGGAGACGATCTGTCCCAAGCGGAACCCGCGGCCCACGGCCCCGGGGCGCAGGCGGCCGATGATCCGGTAGATGATGAGGATCGAGGCGCCGGCGACCACGAAGGCGACGAGTGGGGAGACCACCGCCGGCACGATCAGCTTGTCGACCAATCCCTGCCCGTTGACGGCCGTGATCCCCTGGGCGGCGATCACCGAACCGACCAGGCCCCCGATGAGCGCATGCGAGGAACTGGACGGGAGCCCGTAGGACCACGTGATCAGGTTCCAGGCGATGGCGCCGACGAGGGCGGCGAAGACGACCGTCGTCGTGACCGCCCCCGTGTCCACGAAGCCCTTGCCGATGGTCGTCGCCACCTTCAGGGAGATGAACGCCCCCACGAAGTTGAGCAGCGATGCCAGGGCCACCGCCTGCCGTGGGCCGATCGCGCGGGTGGAGATGGAGGTGGCGACGACGTTGGCGGTGTCGTGGAAGCCGTTGGTGAAGTCGAACGCCACCGCCGTCAGGACGACGATCACGAGGATGACGTCCCCGCTGCTCATCGCTCAGCGGGGTGCCCGGGACGCCAGGCGGTAAACCAAATGTGAAGCCGCATCGACGCGCACTCTAGGCAGGCGCGCGGTCACAATGTCCGGCGCGTGACCCCTGTGACGCCTGCGTGACGAGCCGAAAAAGTGTGTGGTAGGTTGCCGCGGCTGTCCCATCAGGCCTGGGTCGGCCGTCGCAACATCCAGGACGACGTGCCCGACCTGTCATAGGAGGAGTTTCATGCACCGGCTTTCCAGGCGGGTTGTCCCGTTCATCGTGACCGCGGCTGCGCTGTCGCTCGGCATCGTCGGCGTGGCCCTGGCGGCACACCGGGTCGGGTTCCGGCACGTGCACGGCGCGGCGGCGCGCCAGCAGGCGTTCCGCGCGCTACTGCGCAACAAGGCGCATCGCAGCGGGTCGCGCCACGCCAACGTGTCGGTGGTGGGCCACGGGGACAGCGACCTGGCCGACGAGGAGTCCCAATACGGCTTTGAGAGGACGGCTCCGGCGCTCACCGTGTCCGGACAGGCCCTCATCGCCGCCGGGCAGCAGGCTTCCGGGCTTCCGGTGACAGGCGGACCCTGGCAGGACGTGACGACGCAGCCCTACAACGCCGAGCCTGCCGGCTACACAGATCCCATCTGGTCCAACGCCGGCGCCGGCTGGTCCCTCGCGGGCGGGCGGACGACCGCCCTCGCCCAGGCCGGAGACGGCTCCTGGTACGCAGGGGCGGCCGACGGCGGCGTGTGGCGCTCAACCGACCAAGGCCGTACTTGGCGGGCGATCTTCGACTTCATGCCGAGCCTCTCGATCGGCGCCCTGGCCATCGATCCCGCCGACGGCTCGGTGTGGGTGGGCACCGGAGAGGCCAACACCAACGCCGACTCCTATGCCGGCACGGGGGTGTACCGGGCGAGCGCCGGAAGCGCCAACTTCCGCCTCGTCGGCGGCGACGACAACCCGATCACATCGCGCACCATCTATGCGCTTGCCTTCGACCCCCACGGCAACGCCTACGCGGCCACCAACAATGGGCTATTCCGCTACACCGCAAGTACGGGCGAGTGGACCGAGGTTCTGGCCCCGGCCGGCGCCAACCCCAGCTCGCCATATCTCAACCACGTCACCTCGGTGGCGATCGTCCCCGGATCCGGCGGACAGCACGTGATCGCCGCCGTCGGATGGCGTGGCGGGACGACCCCGTCGGACACCGCGAACAACGGGTTCTATGAGTCCACCGACGGCGGCCAGACCTTCCACGAGGACACCGTCACCGGTGACATCAAGGCATCCGACATCGGGCGCACCACCTTCGCCTACTCGGCCGATGGCTCCAAGCTGTACGCGATCGTCGAATCGCCGGCGATGCTGGCAGCGGGCGACGAGACCGCCCTGCAGGGCATCTTCGTCTCCAGCGGCTCGCCGGCGAGCGTCTCGGGTCCGTGGACGAGGATCGCCGACGAGGCCAAGCTGGCGGCGTCGGGCTCGGCGCTGCCGGTCGGGTCGGGCTATGGCGTGGGCGTGCAGGCCTGGTACAACCAGGATCTCGCCGTCGATCCCAACAATCCCAATCACGTCTACGCCGGGCTCGAGGAGGTCTTCGAGTCCACCAACGCGGGGTCGAGCTGGGTCACGGCCAGCCCGTACTGGAACTATGGGCTGGCGTGCAACCCCAACTGCCCCACCGGGACCCATCCCGACCAGCACTCGATGATGGTCGCCAACGGCAAGATCGTCATCGGCAACGACGGCGGCGTGTTCAGCCGCCCGCTGTCAGACACCCAGCAGTACGGCGACTGGACTGACCACAACGCGACCTACGCCTCCTGGCAGTACTACGACGCCCGCGCGGGTCAGCTCGGCCGCCACGGCCTCGGCGTCTGGGGCGGCCTCCAGGACAACGGAACCTCGGTGCTGGCCTCCGGCCAGCCGCAGATGATCGAGCCGGCGGGCGGCGACGGGTTCGACGTCATCGTCGATCCCGACAATGCCAACCGGATGCTCGGCGAGTACGCCGACGGCGCCATGTACCGGTCGACCGACGCGGGTCACACGTTCTACAGCGACGTCTCGCCCGGCTGCGACGGCCAGGCCACCGTCGGGCTGAAGGAGCTCCCCGCCTGTGACCCGTCGATGCGGTTCCTCACGCCGCTGGTCCCCGACCAGCAGAACACCAACACCTGGATCACCGGCGGTCAGTACGTGTGGGTGAGCCATGCCGGCTGGAACACGAGCTGTACCAGCAGCGGCTGCTCATGGAAGAACGTCTACGACACCGGCGATGGCAACGCCGTCACCGCGCTGAGCTCGGCTCGCAACGGCCGTGTCATCTACGCCGCGTGGGTCGGCGGGGGCGGCAACCCGGGACCGTCGTTTGCCACCGGCATCGCCACCAACTACGGCGGCAGCTGGCACGAGGTCAACACCTCGGGCCTGCCCGACCGCTACATCAACGGCATGACCGTCGATCCGTCCAATCCCGCCCACGCGTACGCGATCTTCAACGGCTACTCGCGCCGCTGGATCCCGGGCGGCGGCGTCGGTCACGTGTTCGAGACCTACAACGGCGGGCGCTCCTGGCAGGACATCTCGGGCAACCTGCCCGACATCGCCTCTGACGCGCTGGTGCTCGAGGGGGGGCGGCTGGCCCTGGCCACGGACCTGGGCATGTACACGGCGCAGGCCGGGCGTGGCAGCCGGACCTTCTGGTCGCGGTTGGGCACCGGGCTGCCCAACGCCTCGGTCAACGACGTGACGCCGGGGCCCGACGGCTACATCTATGCGGCCACCCACGGGCGCGGCATCTGGAGGCTCCCCTTCGGATGAGGTCACCGCTAGCGGAAGCTGAGGTGAGGTGATGGCGCGGCGGTCCGGACGGCCGAGGGGCCTGCGGGGCCGCGCCCGCCTGGCGGGGGCCGCGCTGGCGGTGGCCCTGGCCGGGGTGCTGGCGGCGTCGGCGCAGGCGGCGAGCGCCGGCCCCTCGACCCGGGTGTCGGTGAAGCCCGGGTCAGGCGGCCCCCGCGCCCACTTCGCCTTCAGCTTTCGCGTCCCGGTCGCGCTGGGGTCCTTCGGGTCGCTGATCCGGCGCGACGCGCTGTCGGTCAGTGGACCCCGGAGCACGCGATGCGTCTCCCGCGCGTCGAGCACGCTGCGCAAGGCCCGCAAGGGCGCCCGGGCGCGGCTCACGCTCACGCCGGGCGCGGCCGGCCGCGGAGGCTGGTGCCCGGGGCTGTGGCACGGGACGGTCGTGCAGACCGAGGTGCTGCGCTGCACGCCCGGTCCGGCCCGTGTCTGTCCGGATCTGGTGGTGGCGCCGCGGACACTGGCTCGCTTTCGCTTCCGCGTCAAGCCGGCGCCGCAGCCCGCGCCTCCCGTGCCGCCGGGGGCCGACGTCCCGACGTTCGCGGGGCTCATCAGCGCCACCTCGTGCCCCTCGCCCTCTCCCCAGCCCCAGGTCCTGCCGCGGCCCAACAGCTACACGCTGACCTGGAAGGCCGCCACCGACCCCGTCACCCCGAGCTCGCAGCTCGTCTACGACATCTTCGTGGCCACGACCTCGGGCGCGGAGAACTACGCGCAGCCGAGCTTCACCACCGCCCCTGGCGCCACGTCGTACGTGACTCAGTCCGCCGCGCGGATCGGGCCGCTGTTCTTCGTGGTGCGCGCCCGCAACGATGCGGGCCACGAGGACCAGAACACGGTCGAGCGCCAGGGCATCACGCAGTGTCCTGCGGGCTAGCCGGGGTCGCCGGCGTCGCCGGCGTCGCCGCGCGCTGAGGCGCTGGGCCCGCGCCCGGCGCGCTCGCGCCCCGGGCGTCCTTGGCCAGCCTGCGGCGCCCGCCCTTCTCCTTGTTGTTGCGGGGCAGGAGGGTGATCGCGTCCGCGATCGCGGCGTCGAGCTCGGCACCCCACACGTGCTGCTCCAGGGTCGCGGCCGCGCCGCCGAGCACGGTGCCGACCCCCTTCCAGGTCAGTCCTACGCTGACCGCCACTCCGGCCGCGCCCGCGACGACTGACGCCGCCGAGCTGGCGGCGAGGAGGATGGCCAGGATGCCGCCGACGAACAGGACGACGATGAGGATGGAGAGCCACCAGAACCGCCGCAGGAACCGCTCCGTAACGGTCCGGGTCGTCGCGATCATTCCGCCGGCGGCGTCCAGGTAGTTGTCCACCGTCAGCATGTCGACTCCGGCCTTCTCGCCCGCCAGCAGCGCCCGCCACAGGTCCCCCTGCCGGTTCACGTACTCCAGTAGCTCAGCGGCGGGCTCGGCCGGCGTCGCCGAAGAGTGTGTACCGGGGACCGGCGCCGCCGGCGCGTTGACGGCGGCCGACCACCGCTGCAGCGATCGGGCGACGCTCTTGCCGGCATGCGCGGGCAGAAGCGAAGCGAGGTCGTCCAGCCAGGACAGCAGCTGCGCGATGCGCGAAGGGTCGAATTCCCGCGCCAGGGCGGATCCGGTGTGCTGCTGGCGGCACGTGTCGGCCAGGGCGCGCCCGAGTCCGTAGGCCCGGCCCAGCCGGGCCTCGGCGGCGGTGAGCGTCGCGAGCAGCGCGACGTGGATCCTCTGCACGGCCTCGGTGCGGGCGCCGGCGTCCGGCGGAGGGGCGAAGGCGAGAGCGAGGGGCCAGGTGTTGGGCACACGCAGGCCCGCGGCGGTGATCGCAGGCGCCACGCGGGCCAGGCCGGCGTCGATCTGCCGCAGGGAGATGGCCACGCGCTGCTCGGGGGCGAGCCGCTCGAGCGCCGGCAGATCATCCGGGCGCGCCGCCGCGCGCATCTGCACATCGGGCCGGTACAGCTCGGCGACGTGCCAGCCGAGCGAGAACGCGGCGGTGACCTTCGCGTCGGGCGACGGCTCCGCGGGTGGGTGCTGCGCGCTGCGCGCGGCAATCTCCAGCGCCGCGAGCGCGTCGGATGGCGTCCCCGCACCCTGTGACATCCCTACCTCCCGCGGTGGTCGAGTGCTGACTGAACCGCTCTGCCCGACAGGCAACCTACCCGGGGCGGTGAGGTGGCGTCAAGGGAGGGGTGGCTACAGCCCGCTTTCGGACTGAGTGACGTCAAACCGGGGTCATGTTGACTCCTCACGTCGCACTGTCTGAAAAGCGCGAGTGTGTGACGTGAGGTATCAAGATCCGGCCGCCGCCGGGCCGTCCCCCACCTCTTCAATGCCCGTCGTTGACGTGCGTCGGCGTCGTGCCCACACGCCAACGGAAGCCCGCCAGTCTTGACGCCCCACCCCCGACGGGTGTATCACTGGGAACGCTGATCCGATGACCGGGGGGTCGATGATGATCAAGGGTGGGGAGCGCAGCGCACCGGGGAGCGTGCGGTCATGTTGGTAGACCTGCACGGGCACTTCCCGATGCACCTGCTCGAGGACGACCAGCAGCAGGCGCACGAGCGCCTGAAGGCGTGGTTTCGCCACCGGTGGCAGGGGCTCGTGGTGGAGCTCATCAGCCGCTTCGCCAACTACCAGGGCCCGGGGGACACGCCCAGCGTGACCGAGCAGCTCATGCGCGCGGGCGACGTGGGCGTGACGCTGTCGGTCCTGTATCAGGCCTTTGACGAGATGGACCTCAGCCAGGACTATGCGGCGGCGCCGCTGGCGAGCTACTTCGCCGACATCCTCGACCAGCATCAGACGGTGGAGGACTACGCCAGCGCGCCCGGGCGCGATCTGGTGATCGCGCACTCGGCGGCCGAGCTCAATGATCATCTCGGTGCGGCGAATCCGAAGCCGATCCTCGTCCACGCTCTCGAGGGCGGCTTCCACGTCGGCGACGACCCGGCCGAGGTGCAGGCCAACGTGCGGAAGCTGGCCGATCGCGGCGTGGCCTACATCACGGTGGCCCATCTGTTCTTCCGGCAGGTGGCGACCAACGCGCCCGCGCTGCCCTTCCTGCCCGACGTGATCTACAACCGCGTCTTTCGCCAGGACGCCTCCGAGGGGCTGACGCCATTGGGCCGCGAGCTGATCGAGGCGATGGTCGACGAGGGCGTCCTCGTGGACCTCACGCACATGCGCTCGCAGTCGATCCGCGATGTCTTCGCGCTGCTGGACGCGCGCGACCCCGCCGGCGAGATCCCTGTCATCGCCACGCACATGGCCTACCGGTTCGGCGGCCTGGAGTACTGCTTCGACGACGACACGGTCACGCGCGTGGCAGCACGGGGCGGGCTGCTCGGGCTCATCCTGTGCCAGCACTACATCACCAGCGGGCTGCGGGACGTCAAAGAGACGTTCGAGGGCTCGGTGGACGCGCTGTCCCGGCACATCGACAAGATCCACGAGGTGACCGGCAGCTATGACCACATCGGCATCGGCTCCGATCTGGACGGGTACATCAAGCCCGCGCTTCCCGGTCTCGAGCACCAGGGGCGCATGGCCGACCTTCAGCGAGCGCTGACGGCCCGGTACGGCGGCGAGGTGGCGCAGCAGATCGCGGGTGGCAACGCCGTCCGCCTCCTGAGCACGCAGTGGGGGCGAAAGCGCCCGCGGGCCGCGTCAGCCGCCGCGCACGCCTGAGGCCCGGGCCTCGTCACCCGCGCCCTTGTCCGAGTGCTGGACGGCCTCGGGCGTGGGCTGGTAGGTGATGATGCGGGCGCTGCGCCCGTGGGTGAAGAAGCTGACCGACCACTTGATGCACACGAGCAGGCGGTTCTGGAAGCCGATCAGGTACCAGAGGTGGACGCAGAGCCAGACCAGCCACGCCGGCAGGCCGCTCAGCTTGAGGAACTTCACCTGGGCCACCGCGCGACCGCGGCCGATGGTGGCGATGTTGCCCTTGTCGACGTAGTGAAACGGCTTGGTGCCGCGCCCCGCCAGCCGGTCGCCGACCAGCCCGGCGGCATAACGGCCCTGCTGGATGGCGACGGGGGCAACCCCGGGATAGGTCACCGGATCTCCGCCGCCGGCGCGGACGCGGACCATGTCACCCAGAGCGATCACCTCGGGATGGCCGGGCAGCGTCAGATCGGGCTCGACCGTCAGCCGGTCGGCTCTGTCCAGTTCCGCACCCGAGAGCTCGGACAGCTGGCGGCCCAGCCCCGAGGCGGTGACGCCGGCGGCCCAGATGACCGTGCGCGTGTGGATCCGCTCGGTGCCCCCGTGCTTGGCGGAGAGCGTCACCGAATACTGGTTCACGTCGACCACCGTGTGGTCGAGCAGAATGGTCACGCCCAGGTCCTCCAGCGAGCGGTGCGCGCGGCGCGAGAGCGAGGTCGGAAAGGCACTGAGGACGCGGTCCAGCGCGTCGACGAGGATGACGCGGGCGGTGCGCGGGTCGATAGCGCGGAAGTCGTGGCGCAGCGTGTCGCGTGCCAGCTCGGCGATCTGCCCCGACATCTCGACGCCCGTGGGTCCGGCGCCCACGACGACGAAGGTCATCTCGGCCGCGCGGGTCTCCGGGTCCGTCATCAGCTCGGCCGCCTCGAAGGCGCGCAGGATCTGGGCCCGCACCGCGGTGGCGCTCTCCAGCGTCTTGACCTCGGCGGCGTACTGGCGCCAGTCCTCGTGGCCGAAGTAGGAGTAGCTGGAGCCGGCGGCCACGATCAGGGTGTCGTACTCGACCGACGGGGGCGCTGCATCCATCCCGGGCACGTTGGCGAGCCGGACCTGGCGTGGCTCGAGATCAAAGCCCGTGACATCGGCGAGCATCACGTGCACATTGGGCGCGGACTTGAAGATCGCGCGCAGGGGGTAGGCGACCTCGCCGGGCGACAGGGCGCCGGTGGCGACCTGGTAGCTCAGCGGCTGGAAGAGGTGGAAGTTGCGGCGGTCGATGAGCGTGATCTCGACGGGGGCCCGGCGCAGTCGCTGGACCGCGTGGATCCCGCCGAAGCCGCCGCCGATGACCACGACGCGGTGGCTCATGCGAGCGGGGATGAGGCCGGCTCGGGCTGCGGCGCGCGCCGCATGGGCACGCCCGCGGCACCGTAGGCGTCGACGGCGTCGAGGGTCTCGGCGACGAGCAGTGCGTGGGCGAGCTCTTCGAGCTGGCCGCGGTGCCCGCCCAGGAGCTGCGTCACGTGGGCGTGGGCGTTCTCGACCAGCGCCTGAACCTCCTGGTCGACCAGCCACTGGGTCTGGGGGGAGGTCTCGCTGGCCCCCGGCAGCAGCGGGCCCTGCCCGTCCTGGGGAATCAGGGTCACCGGCCCGAGCTTCTCGCTCATGCCCCACCGGCCGATCATCTGGCGGGCGATGTTGGTCAGCTGCTGGATGTCTGACTCGGCGCCGGTCGTGATGTCGCCGTAGACGATCTCCTCGGCCACACGCCCGCCGAGCGCGACCTTGATCTTGGCGTCCAGCTCCTCGCGGGAGTACGAGACGCGGTCGGCGTCGGGGGTGGACAGCGTGACGCCGAGCGCCTGGCCGCGGGGAACGATGGACACCTTGCGCACCGGGTCGGCGCCCGGGGTGAGCATGCCCACGAGTGCGTGGCCGGACTCGTGGTAGGCGGTGCGCTCGCGGTCGGCGGGGGCGAGGACGATCCCGCGGGGCGCGCCGAGCAGGATCTTCTCCAGAGAGTCGGTGAAATCGGCCATCGTCACCTTGTCGTGGCCGCGCCGTGCGGCCAGTAGGGCCGCCTCGTTGGCCAGGTTGGCCAGGTCGGCCCCGACCATCCCGGGCGTGGAGGAGGCAAGCGTCCCGAGGTCGACGTCATCGGCGAGAGGTATCGACCGCGTGTGGACGTCCAGGATCTTGCGCCGGCCGTCGCGGTCGGGCGGTTGCACCGCGACGCGGCGGTCGAAGCGACCCGGCCGCAGCAGCGCCGGATCGAGGATCTCGGGCCGGTTGGTCGCCCCCAGGACGACGACCGCGTCGCTGCTCTCGAAGCCGTCCATTTCGGTGAGGATCTGATCCAACGTCTGCTCACGCTCATCGTTGGCGCCGGTGATCCCGGCCGAGCCCTGGCGTGAGCGGCCGATGGCGTCCAGCTCGTCGATGAAGATGATCGACGGCGCAGCTTCCTTGGCCTTGGCGAACAGATCGCGCACCCGAGCGGCGCCGACGCCCACGATCGCCTCGATGAACTCGGAGGCGGCGATGGAGAAGAAGGCGGCGTGCGCCTCGCCCGCCACCGCGCGGGCCAGCAGCGTCTTGCCGGTGCCGGGGGGCCCGAACAGCAGCACGCCGTGCGGCATCCGGCCGCCCAGCTTCTGATAGCGATCCGGGGTCTTGAGGAAGTCGACGATCTCGGTCAGCTCGGCCTTGGCCTCATCGATCCCGGCGACGTCGTCAAACGTGATCCTGATCTTCTCGGGGTCGACGCGCCGCGCCTGTGAGCGCCCGAAGTTCCCCAGTCCGCCGAGCCCGCCGCCGCCCGCCTGCGCCCGTCGGGCGAGGAGGACGAAGAGCCCGACGAGCAGCAGCGTCGGGCCGAAGCCGAGGAGGATCTCGGCCAGCAGCGAGGTGTGCTGGGCGGTGGACTTGGCGTTGACGGTGACCCCGTGCTGCTGGAGCAGGCTCGAGAGCTGGTCGTGGTTCCAGAACGTGGGGACCTCCGTGACGAACAGCGTCGTCGGAGTCGCGTTCTTGTCGTTGGCCGGGTACTTGACCTTGGCGGTGAAGGTGCCGTCGACGGTGTTGCCGGTGGTGGTGATCGACTTGACCTTGCCCGCGTCGACCTGATCGAGGAAGTACGGGCTGAAGGGGACACGAACCCGCGGCTCTGAGCCGGGCTGGAAGAGCAGCACCGAGAGCCAGTTGACCGCCAGCAGCACGATCACGAAGATCCAGAAGCCACGCATCCGGTGCGGGGGGGTGGGCTTGTGATGGTCGGGCAATCCCCGCCCGTCGGGCGCGGGCGCCACCCGCCAGCCGTGCTTGTCGCGCGGCATCGGCGCCGGCGGCACCGACTTCTGCGCGCCCTCGGCGGAGTCGGGCGGGTCGGGTCGGTTCTCGGCCATCGACGCATTGTGACGCAGCGACGTCTCCGGCCCGGGGAAGGTTTCGGTCACGGCGGCGTCCCTGCATTGGGAAACGTCCACGACCCCAAGGGAGCAACATGGCTCGACTACTTCACCATCGCCGCCTGCGCCGCGCCCACGTCGCGCTTGTCATCGCCGCGCTCGCGGGCCTGGCCAGTGCCGCGCTGGTGGGTCTCGCGGTGGCCAGGACGCTGACCCTCCAGGTCGCCAAGGGCGCCTCGGTCACCAACCAGTCCGGCGCCACCACGACCGAGAGCATCGTCGTAAACACCAAGGGTCGCGCGGTGTACACGCTGTCGGGCGACACGACCAAGCATCCCAAGTGCACGAAGACCAGCGGGTGCTTCGGCTTCTGGCCTCCCGTCACCGTCTCCTCCGCCAGGAGCCTGGGCAAGGCCGCGGGCGTCAACGGCAAGCTCGGGACCTTCAAGCGCAACGGCATCATCCAGGTGACCCTCGGCGGCCATCCGCTCTACACCTTCGCCAATGACCGCAAGCGGGCGGCCGCGACCGGCGAGGGGATCAACGGCTTTGGCGGCATCTGGCACATCGTCAAGGGCCCGGGCGGCCAGAGCAGCGGCTCCACTCCGACGATGAGCACGCCCACCACCACGACGCCCACCACCACCACCACGCCCACCACCACGCCCACCACCACGTCGCCGTACCCGGGTTACTAAAGCCGGGACACGATCGGATCGCGGGCGCCCGGGCACTCGGGCGCCCTCAAGGGGGGAACTCTTGACCGGGGGCCAGTTCCAGACAAGACGGCTAAGAACCGGGGCGCCCGCACTGCGCGGGCGCCCCGCTTTGACACGCCTTCCCTGGTGGCGCGGGGGTGAACGCCAGGCGCGTCAATCTCATGCCCACAAGGACGCGCCGCGCGGACGATCCTTCCCCGAAGCGCGAAATCGCTCGGGCGTCGCGTGATGCGGGATCGCGAGCTCGATCCGCAGCGGCTGGGCGATCACCTCGACCGCCTCTATCGCGCCGCCTGGGCCATGTGTGGAGCGCGCGAGGACGCCGAGGATCTCGTCCAGGAGACCTATGCGCAGGTCCTGCGCAAGCCCCGGCGCCTGCACTCCGACGACGACCTGGGCTATCTGCTCAGGGTGCTGCGCAACACCTTCTTCTCCGGCCGACGCGCCGCCGCGCGGCGCGCCCAGACCACTCCCCTGCCCGACGACCTCGACCTCCTGGAGGACCGCGGCGCGGTCCGGGCGGAGTCGCGCCTGGAGATGGCCGAGTTGTTCAACGCGATCTCCACGCTCCCGGGCGAGTTCCGCGATGCGGTCGTGGCCATCGACGTGATCGGGCTCTCCTACCGCGAGGCAGCGTGGGCACTCGATGTCCGTGAAGCCACGATCACGACCCGCCTGCACCGCGCGCGCCAGCGCCTGGTTCGCGAGCTCGCGGTGGTTGAAGAGGTCAGCCGCTCCTCCGTCGCATAGCCAAGCGGCATTTCACATAGACTCTCAACGTGTATTCGAGCTGCTTGTGGGGTCGCGAGCAGGATGATCTGCGCTAGCTGCGGTCTGGAAAATCCCGCCGGGATGCGGTTCTGCGGCCGCTGCGGCACGCCCCTGCAGCCCGCCGCCGCGGTCGCCCGCGATGGCGCGAGCACGGCCCACCGCCGGCACATGACGGTCATGTTCGTGGACATCGTGGGGTCCACACCGCTGGCCGAGACGCTCGATCCCGAGGACTTCCGGGAGATCCTGGAGGGCTATCAGGAGGCGTGCGGCCGGGCCACCGACCGCTTCTTCGGCTACATCGCGCGGTATACGGGCGACGGCATCGTCGTCTACTTCGGCTATCCCCAGGCGCGTGAGGACAGCGCCCAGTGCGCCGTGTACGCGGGGCTGGCGGTGCTGGAGGAACTGGAGGAGCTCAACGGCCGGCTGCGTGACCTGCACGGGCTCTCGCTGCGGGTGCGCATCGGCGTCCACACCGGCATCGTCGTCGCCGGTGAGATGGGGGTCGGGGAGACGCGTGAGCGGCTGGCCATCGTGGGCGAGACGCCGCACATCGCGGCCCGCCTGGAGTCGATCGCGGCGCCGCAGACGGTGCTGATCAGCGAGGACACCCGCGCCCTGGTCGAGGGCTATGTCGTCACCGAATCGCTGGGCGCCCAGCACCTCAAGGGCGTCTCGCGCCCGATCGAGGTGCACCGGGTCCTGCGCGCGACCGGCGCCGTCGGCCGTCTCGAGGTGGTCGGGGAGCGACGGCTGACCCCGCTGGTGGGGCGCGATCGCGAGCTGGCCCAGCTGGCCCAGGCCTGGCAGCAGGTCAAGCGGGGGCACGGCGCGATCGTCCATCTCACCGGCGAGGCCGGAATCGGCAAGAGCCGGATCGTGCGCGAGCTCCTGGACCGCCTCGGCCCGCAGATCGGCCAGGCGCAGATCTGGCGGTGCTCGCCGCACCACCGCGGCACGATGCTCTACCCGGTCATCCGGTACCTGGAGCGGCTACTCGCGCTCGATGTGGCCGGAGCGCCCGAGGAACAGCTGCGCGCGGTGGCCGACGCCGTGGAGGCGGCGGGGCTGCGGGCGGCAGAGGCGGTGCCGATCCTTGCCGATCTGCTCGCCATCCCCGGCGAGCGGGAGGAGGCCATGCCCGGCCTCACCCCGCGCGACGTCCGCACGGCGACGCTCCACATCCTCGAGGCGCTGCTCATCGTCAATCCCGTGCGGCATCCGCTGCTCCTGGTGGTGGAGGACATGCACTGGGCGGACCCGACGACCGTGGAGCTACTGCACCGCGTCGTGGCCGAGCTGGCCCATGTCCCGGTGCTGTGCCTGCACACGTTCCGGCCCGAGTTCGCGCCTCCGTGGACCCAGTCCAGCCCGGTGCTGGAGCTCGAGCTGGGCCCGCTGACCTCGGAGAACGTGCGGGCGCTGGCGGCGTGGGCGAGCGTCGAACCGCTCGATCCCGCCGTCCTGGAATGGGTGGACTCGGCCGCCGACGGGGTTCCCCTGTTCGTGGAGGAGACCCTGAAGATGCTCGAGCACGCCGACCAGGTCAACCCCGGCACGGGGCCGCAGACCTTGACACTGGTGCCCTCGACCCTCCAGGGGCTCCTGACCGAGCGGCTGGACCGGCTGCCCGCGTTGGGCGGCGTCGTCGACGTCGCCGCCGTCCTGGGTCGCGAATTCGACCGGGACCTGCTGGTGGCGCTGTGGCCGCCCGACGGGCCCGAGCTGGAGCCCGCGATGGCCCAGCTCGCCGTCCAGGACGTCCTGCGGCCGGTGGCCGGCGAGCGCACGCGCTGCGAGTTCTCCCACGCGCTGCTTCAGGAGGCGGCCTATGAGCGGATCCTGCGCCGGCGGCGCCAGGCCCTGCACGGCCGGGTCGCCGGCGTGCTCACCGAGCGCTTCTCCACGATCGTGGAACGCGAGCCCGAGATCGTCGCGCGCCACTGGGACTCGGCGGCCGAGCCCGAGAAGGCCGTGGCCTACTGGCACACCGCGGGCATGCGCGCCCTGGAGCGCGCGGCCTTCCTGGAGGCGGCCGAGCACTTCCGGCGTGGCCTCGAGGCGCTGGACGCCGCCGGCGCGGGCGAGACCGCCGACCTCGAGCGCGTGGACCTGCTGACCTACCGCGCGGCCTCGCTGCAGGCGGCGCACGGCTACGCGGCCACCGGCGTGGAGCAGGCCTACGCCGCGGCACGCCGGGTGTGCGAGCGCACCGGCGCCGGGGACCGGTTGGTGTCGGTCAACCGCGGGGAGTGGAGCTTTCATCTGCTCCGCGCCGAGTACGGCCGCGCGCTGGCGCTGGGGGACGAGCTCCTGGAGCTCGGCGAGCAGGCGGGTGACGAGCTCCGCCTCGCCGAAGGTCATCTGTACCGGGGCCTCGTGCACATGTACCTGGCCAACTTCGACCTCGCCCGCACCCATCTGGAGGAGGCGTTCACCCGCTACCTGCGCGCCGACCATTTCACCCAGATCTCTGAGGCGCAGGGTGACATGGGCGTGGGTGCCCTGGCCTACCTTGCACTCATCCTGTGGAACCTGGGCTACGCCGAGGAATCCCGCGACCGCTCCGATCTCAGCCTGGAGCTGGCCGAGAAGGTGGGCGGTCCGGTCACCAGGGCGCAGGCCTGGGGCATGCGTAGCATCCTGCACCTCGCGCGCGGCGAGCCGGTCGAGCTGCGTCACTGGACCGAGAAGACCCGCGCGCACTCGGCCGACCTCAACATCGGCTACTGGCGGACGGTGTCGCTGCTGCACGGGGGGTGGCAGCAGGGCCGCGCGGGGCAGCTGCGCCCCAGCATTGCCGTGCTGGAGGACCAGCTCGACGCGTACCTGGCGTCTGGCTCACGGCTCAGCCTCCCGCACTTCTACATCCTGCTCGCGGACCTGCGTCTCGCCGCCGGCGATCAGCCGCAGGCGCTCGAGGCGTTGCGGGCGGGCCGTGCCCACATCATCGAGACCGGGGAGCGGTTCTCGGAGTCGGAGCTGTTTCGCTTCATGGGCCGGGCGCTGATGGCGGGCGACGCGCCGGACCCCGACGCCGCCACGGCGGCCTACGAGCAGGCGATCGCCGCCGCCTCCGAGCAGAACGCCAGGCTGCTCGAGCTGCGCGCGGTCACCGGTCTGGCCGTCCACCAAGGGCGCACCGGCGGGGAGGCCACCGCGCTGGAGCGGGTGGCCGAGCTGTGTGACTGGTTCGGCACCGAGTCAGAGCTGCCCGACATCGTCCGCGCGCGCCGGCTGCTCAGCGTGCAGTCCCCCTCGTGAGCCCATGAACCCCTTGACCGGGATGAGCGGGTGAGCGACGGACCGGCCGTCACCATCGCCGGCGGGGGCCTGTCCGGTCTCACGGCAGCGCTGCGGCTGGCACAGCGCGGGTACAAGATCACCGTCTATGAGCAGAAGTCCTGGCTCGGCGGCAACCTGGGGTCCCGCCGCGAGGCCGACGGCGAGCACCTGGACATCTATCCCCACATGTACCTCGAGTGGTACCACAACTTCTGGGCCCTGCTGGAAGAGGCCACCAAGCAGCGCAAGGAGGAGCGCTTCGAGTCGTTCTCCACGGTCAAGCAGCTCTCCAAGGGGGACTTCCCGCGGTTCGCCTCGCTCACGAACATGTATTCGCCGTGGTGGCTGCTCCCGAACCTGCTCTCGGGCGTGGGACGGCCCGCGGACATGTTCATCTTCGGCTACGCGAACTTCGACCTCCTCGCCGAGGCCTACAACCCCACGATCAGCCTCGACAACGTCGACGTCAACGCGTTTGTCAACACGCGTCCGTACATGACCGGGGGGGCATCGGATGCGTTTGACAGCTTCATCACGCGGGTGTGGGCCATTCCGAGCTACCTGGCGTCCGCGACGGACTACCGCAGCTACCTGCGCTCCTCGATCCTCAACCCACTGCCCGCGTATTGGCTGCCCAGCGGCCCGGCGTCCAAGCAGGTCATCGAACCGCTGGTCGCCGCGGTCCGGGCTGCCGGCGTGGACATCGTCACCACCACGGAGCTGACCGGGGTGACTTGTGCGGACGCCCGGGTCACGGAGATCGGCCTGCAGGCCACCCGCTTTGACACCGACGCGCAGGCATGGGTCGGAGTCGAGGACAGCCAGCGAACCGAGGCGGTGGAGAACCTCCTGCTGGCGGTACCGGCGGCCTCGCTCTCGCTCCTGGTGCGCACGCCGGTGGCGGCAGGCCAGGAGAGTGTCGTCCAGGCGGCGCCGGACATCGCCGGCATCGTTCGGCTGCGCGCCGCGCAGGTGCCCCTCATCTATCTGTACTTCAAGCGCAAGCTCCCGCAGATCCCCGAAGAGCCCGTTGGCCTCGTGGGATCCTCGCTCTCGCTGGCGTTCACCGACGTCTCCCAGACCTGGTGCCAGATCGGGGCCTTCGAGGGTCGCACGGTGCTGGCGGTCTCAGCCTCTGACACCGGCGGCCTGCCGGGGACGACCTCGGAGGCCGACGCGCAGGCCATGTTGCTCGAGCTCTCCGACTACCTGCCGTTCGACCCGGGTCGGCACTGGGGGGAGTCGCCCGACATCGACTGGGACCGCACCGTCTACGACACCAACGCGGACTCCCAGCTCTTCATCAACCAGACCGGCACCGACGCCTGGCGTCCCCATTCGTCGAGCGATCACATCGCCAACATCTACGTGGCCGGGGACTTCTGCACCAACGACGTGGGCATGACCACCATCGAGTCGGCGGTGACCACCGGCCTGCAGGCCGCCAAGGTGATCGTGGAGCGCAACGGGCACGGTGAGCCGGTCACGATCATCCCGCCGGATCGCAGCCTTCTCTACGACCTGGGGTTCGTATGGGCGCGCTACGCCCTCGGGCCCTCGGCGTACGCCACCAGCCTGTGGTCGCGGGCCACCACGTGGGTGGTCGGTGGCGCGCAGAAGGCCGGCCGCAAGGGCCTGCCGTGGCTGGCGGCGAACGCGGGCCGCTCTCCCGGCCTCACCTGGCTCAAGGCGCCGCGCCCCGGGCGCGGTCAGCGGCGCGACAGCTGACGGACGTGATCGACCAGGGCCAGGAGCGGCCCCGGTGTGCGGGCGAACTCGGTGGCCTCGGCCCGGGCCGAGTCGGCGATGCGGTCGAGGACCACCTCGGCCTCGTCGAGCTGGGCCCGGCAGGCCTCGGCCAGCGCGAGCAGCCGCGCGGGATCGTCGTCGTCGAGGGCAAACCGCGCGCGGACCTCCGGATCGCGGATCGCCAGCGCGGCCGGGAGGGTGAGGATGCCGTCGCGGATGTCCTCCTCGCCACCACCCCCCAGCGCCTGCAGGCCACGCTGGTCGCCGACATCGTCACAGCCGTGGTAGAGCACGCCCAGGAAGTGACCGTACTGGCGCAGCCGCTCCGAGCGCGCGCCCAGCACGGCGCAGATCTCGAACATCGATCCGGTGTCCTCGCCCGCGATCCGCTGCCAGTCCTCGACGCCGAGCGGCCGCCGTCGCAGCCGCCACTGCAGGCATTCGGCCGCGCCCAGGCGCCGCAGAAGCTCGGCGAGGTGCCGCACGGCGAAGGCGTCACCGGCGAAGGCGGCGAAGGCGTCGGCGACGAGGTACCCGGAGGCCATCAGAGCCGGGAGCTGCCCGAAGCGGTGCGCGACGGTGGCGATGCCACGCCGCTCCTGCGAGACGTCGAGCACGTCGTCCACGATCAGCGACATGTTGTGCATCAGCTCGACGGCGAAGGCGAGCTCGACCGCATCGGGCGACGGGGTGGCGTGCACGGCGCGGTCACAGGCGAACAGGGTCAGCGGGCGGAAGTGCTTCGGCGTGCCGCTGAAGGCCCACGTCAGCGCGTCGCGCAGCTCGGGGTCGACCTGATCCAGCCACGCCGCGATGCGCTCGCGGAGCCTGGCGACGTCATCGGTGGCGTCCAGCTGTGCGATGACCGCGTCACTCAAGACCTGGGTGGCCGTCACCGTTTCACCCGGTAGGGCCTGTCCGGCGATGCGCTGCGTGGCCCGTCGACGGGTCGCGTGAACGCGTCCAGGTCGTCAACGCCGCGCCGCATCTCGCGCCAGGACAGCTCGGCCGACTCGCGGGCGAGCGCCACGACCTCGTCGCGCAGCGTCGCCTCCGCCGTGCCGCTGTCAGAGCCGAAGGACGCCTGGACGGCGAGGCCCATCAACGGCCGGGAGCGGCGGCGCAGCAGGCGCGCGCACCCGGCGCCCACGCGCACCGCGGTAGCCGCACCGACCACCGAGCCGGCCGTGATCAGACGAGGTATCAGCGTGGCACTCAGAGCAGGAAAGCCTAACTTCTCCACGGGCCCGGAGGGCGCGACATCGGCGGGGCGCGGCGGCGGGCGCAGCTGCGGTCATGCGGCCGCACCGTCGAGCTCGGGATGTGGGCCACCGAGCGCTTCGGGCGCCGCTTCCCCCCGCGTGTTGGTGGCGCGCAGGCCGATGACCGCGGAGGCCAGGATGAACAGGCTGCCGGCGAGCAGCGCCCGCTGGAAACCGGCGGTGAGCGCCTGGGGCGCCGCGGTGTGCGCAGCCAGCAGATCGTGGGTGCGGCTCGTGGCCAGCGCCGAGAAGATCGCCAGCCCCAGGGCGGCCCCCAGCTGCTGGGACGCGTTGAGCAGCGAGGCCGCCAGCCCCGCCTTGTCGGGCGGCACGCCGGCGTTGGCCGCCGTCGCCACGCCCACGAACACCGGGCCGAACCCGATCGAGATCACGAGCAGTCCGGGCAGGAGGTCGCGCAGGTAGGAGCCATGAACGGGGATGCGCGAGAGCCAGTAGAGCCCGCCGGCGGACATGAGCGCGCCGGTGACGATCACCGGCCGCGTCCCCACCCGGGTCAGGAGCTGGGACGCGATCCCCGCGGAGACGCCGATCACGATGCACAGCGGCAGGTAGGCCAGCCCCGTCTGGATCGGCGTGTAGTCGAGCACGTTCTGCATGTAGAGGGTGAGAAAGAAGAACATGGCCACGAACCCGGCGAAGGCGATGAGCTGGGTGGCGTCGGCGAAGCCCAGGCCGTTGAGACGGAAGATCGCCAGCGGAGCCAGTGGGTTGCGCTGCCGGCGCTCGTTGGCCACGAAGGCGACGAGCAGGACCACGGCGGCGGCCAGCCCGGCAATGGTGCGGGCGCGGTCCCACCCGACGATCGGCGCCTCCACCAGCGTGTAGACGAGCAGCAGCATGCCGCCGGTGGCGAGGATCGCACCGAGCAGGTCGAAGTTCTCGAGGCGCGGCCGCGTGCGATCCGGCTCGATCATGCGGAAGATCGCCGCCAGGACGAGCACGGCGGCCACCGGGTTGACGAAGAACACCCAGCGCCAGCCGGGCCCGTCGGTGAGCAGACCGCCCAGGAGCACGCCGGCGGCCGAGGCCAGGCCGCCGACGCCACCCCACACCCCCAGGGCGGTGTGGCGATCCCTGCCGTCCCTGAAGGTCGTGGTCAGGATCGACAGCGCCGCCGGCAGCATCATGGCGGCGCCCAGTCCCTGCGCCAGGCGAGCGGAGATCATCACCCCGGACGTGCTCGAGAGCCCGCCGATGAGCGAGGAGACGCCGATGACCACCGTGCCGGTCACCAGCACGCGGCGCCGGCCGACGAGGTCCGCGGCGCGGCCGCCGAGCAGCATGAAGCCGCCGTAGGTGAGCAGGTAGGCGCTCGGGACCCACTGGAGGTCCTGGACGGAGAAGTGCAGCGTGTCCCGGATCGACGGGAGCGCGACGTTGACGATCGACGCGTCGACGAAGTCCAGGAATGCGATCGCGCACAGCAGCGCCAGGATCAGCTTGCCGCGGCGTGTCGCCAGAAAGGATTGTTCAGGGGTCATGGGGTCCTCCACGGTTTGGGTCGGTCACCGGGTCTGACGGATCGCCCGCGCGAAACGTGACCGGTCACGTTTGCCCGCGGCCATCCGTCATACGGTTGTGAGCGCCATGAATGACGAGGCCCGGCCGGCCGAGCAGTTCGAGGAGCACCGCGCCCATCTGCGGGCGGTCGCCTATCGCATGCTCGGATCCGTCAGCGAAGCCGAGGACGCCGTTCAGGAGACGTGGCTGCGACTCGATGGCGCCTCTGACGGCGGCATCCGGAACCTG
>DASXJW010000163.1:0-25607 GCA_036497165.1 Solirubrobacteraceae bacterium | reverse complement strand
CCTCGGTGAGCCCCAGGCGCTCGGCCCGCTCTGCGGAGAGCGTGCCCGCCTTGGTGCCCAGCGGGACGAACTCGGTGCCGAGCTTCTCGGCCGGCTCTGAGAAGCCCGGGTAGGCCGCCTCGAAGTACTCGGTGGAGGGGAGGCCCTCCTCCGGGGACCACATCGCCTTGTAGCCGGCGGTGGCGCTCTGGCGGACCTGCCGGCCGGTGAGGTGCCAGACGACCCAGTCGGTCGCCTCGACGAAGGCGGCGCAGGCGTCGTAGACCTCGCGGTCCTCGCTGAACACCTCGATCAGCTTGGGGAAGTACCACTCCGACGAGATCCGCCCGCCGTAACGGCTGAGGAAGCCCTCGTCGCGCTGGACCGCCACCTCGGTGAGGCGGTCGGCCACCGGCTGGGCGGCGTGGTGCTTCCACAGCTTGGGCCAGGCGTGCCGGTGCTCGCGGTACTCGTCGAGCCGGCAGAGGGGCGTGCTGTCTCCGGTCACGGGCAGGACCGTGCAGGAGGTGAAGTCCACGCCCAGACCCACGACCTCACCCGAGTCGATCCCGGCGTCGGCGACCGCCGCCGGGATGCCGTCCTCGAGCACCTTGACCCAGTCGTCGGGATCCTGAAGCGCCCAGTCGGGCGGGAGCCGCTCCCCGGTGGAGGGCAGCTCCCGGTCGATCACCGCGCTCGGATAGGGCACCACGCTGACGCCGAGCTCCTCACCGCTGCGGGCGTCGAGGACGAGCACTCGGCCGGACTCGGTCCCGAAGTCGACGCCGATGCTGCACTGGCGCTCGCTCATCGCCCGAGTCTCGCTACCCCCCGCCGGCTCATGTCCGAGCCACCGCGGGGTGGATCACGTCTCGGCTTGCCCGGACGGCGGCGGCGAGGCGGCCGGGGCGGCTGCGCCATTGCCGCCCGCGCCGTTGCCCACGTTGGCCTCCAGCCGCGCCCGGCGGTACTCCTCGACGACGATCTCGGTCAGCTCCTCCACGGAGGTCTCCGCCGTGGGCTTGTCCAGGGCGATGACCCCGTCCTGGATGAGGTTGACCCGGTCGCAGGCCGTCAGCACGTGGACGTAGTTGTGCAGGATCATGATGATCGAGACGTTGCCCTCGTTCTTGAGGCGCTCGATCAGGTCCAGGATCATCGCCCCTTCCTTGGCGCCCATGGCCGCCAGGGGCTCGTCGAGGAGGATGATGTCTGAGTCACCGGAGATCGTCCGCGCGACCGCGATCGCCTGCCGCTGACCGCCGGACAGCCGCGCCGCCGGTACGTCGATGCGGGGGATGTTGATCCCGATCTGGTCCAGAGCCTTGCGCGCGTCGCGCTTCATCAGCGCGTTGTTGAGGAACGGGATCGGTGCCTTGACCCTCTCGCGGCGCAGGAACAGGTTGTGGTACACGCTCAGCTCGTTGATGAGTGCCAGGTCCTGAAACACGGTGTCGACGCCGCGCTTACGGGCGTCGTCCACGCTCTTGGGTGCGTAGGCCTCGCCCTTGCACCACATCGTCCCGGCGTCCTGCTTCTGGAACCCGCAGAGGATCTTGATCAGCGTCGACTTGCCGGCGCCGTTGTCTCCCAGCAGCCCCAGAACCTCGCCCTTGCGTAGGTGGAGGTTGATGTCGCGCAGCGCCACGGTGGGGCCGAAGCGCTTGGCGATGTGCTCGACGCGCATGACGTCGTCGTCGGCCGTCGCGGGCGCGACGATGTGCTCTGCGGCTGTGACGTCGTCAGCCAACGCCAGACCCCGTCCGTACGCGCGACACGTAGGTGTTGAAGGCCATCGCAATCAGGATCGCCAGGCCGAGGTAGAAGTAGAAGTAGTTGGCGCTGACGCCCTTGATGTTCAGGCCCTCCTGGAGGATCCCCAGGAAGATCGCGCCGATGAACGCCCCGATCACCGTCCCCGACCCGCCCTGCAGCAGGGTACCCCCGATCACCGCGGCGGAGATCGCCTGGAACAGGATGGCGTTGGAGCCCGAGGGGTCGGGCGTCGTTGTTGAGGCACGGACCGCCTCCAGGATCCCGACGAATCCGGCAAGGGTCGCGCACATGACGAAGTTGCCCGTGAGCACGCGCCTGGTCCGGATCCCCGCCTCGGCGGCGCCGAGACGGTTTCCGCCCACCGCGACCGTGTAGATACCCCATCGCCCGAATGACAGGACGAGCTGGAGGACGAGCGTGATCCCGATTGCCCAGAACAGCTCCGAGTAGGTGCCCCCGCCGAAGATCTGAGCGAACGTTCCCACCTTCACGATCGAGGTCCCGGGCGTGGTGACCTGCGTCGCGTGGGAGATGATCAGCGTCAGGCCGTCCAGCGTGAACAACGTGCCGAGTGTGGCCACGAACGAGGAGATTCCGACGAGGGCGATCACGAGCCCGTTGAATAGGCCGATCAGCATCGCCACGATCAGCGCGCCGATCATCGCCGGAACCAGGGGCAGCCCGACGTTCGCGCTCAGCTTGTAGAACACGAACGGCGTGAACAGGTACACGGCGCCGATCGACAGGTCGATCTCGCCGTTGATCATCACGAACACCTCACCCGCCGCCAGGATCGCGAACGGCGCGAAATACGGGAGCAGCGCCTTGATGCTGGACGAGGTCAGGAAGTGGCTGGTCGTGGTCGCGAAATAGACGAACGCAATCAGCGTGACCACGATGATGCTGCCCTCGCGCAGCGTCAGGAAGCGCTGTCCGAGACTCAGCGCCCCCCCGCGACGGGCCCAGCCTGACTCTGGGCCCTTCGAAGGAGGCGCTGTAACCGTCTTGTCCGACGCGGTGGCCATGTCTGCCGAGGCCTAGCCTACGACTTCTGCACCCCGGGCGAGGTGCTGGTGCCCTCGTACCGGCTCTTCGTGCTGTTGTAGGGCGCCACGGTCGTCTTGTCCAGGAATTTCAGACCCGTGTTGACGTCGGCGATGCCGGTGAGGGTCTGCGACGCCTGGTACATGTAAAGCTGCAGGATGGGCAGGAAACCCTGCAGGTAGGGCTGCTGGTCGATAGTGAACTGCAGCGCGCCTGACGCCACCGTCTGCTGCGTGATCGGGGTGAGGTCGTAGCCACCACCCTTCACCTTGCCGATCAGGTTCTGTTTTTGGATCGTCTGGCCAACGCTCTGGGTGCTGCCGCCGTCCACCGCGAAGAAGCCCTTGAAGCTGGAATGCGACGTGATGTAGGACTGAATCGTCGACAGCTCCTGCGTGAGGGCCGCTCCCGTCGCGGCTACGTGTGTCTTGATGCCCGACTTGCTCTTGAGGAACTGCTGGGCGCCGTCGATGCGCGGCTGGATGTTCAGCGAGCCTGGTGTCGCGATGAACAGCGCCACGTCGCCGGAGGGCACCAACTCGGCGATGTGCTTGCCCATCTCCTGGCCGGAGACGAACAGGTCCTGCCCGATGTAGGCCAGACGCGCGTTGCCGGCGGCGTCGGCGTTGTAGGAGACGACCGGGATCTTGGCGGCCAGCGCCTTGGTCGTGGGGGAGTTGAAGGCGGTCAGGCTGATCAGCGCGACGGCGATGCCGTCGACGCCGGCGCTGACCGCGCTGTTGAAAGCGCTGACCATCTCGCCGACGTTGCTGTTCGCCGATCCGGTCCATTGATAGGAGCACCCCAGAAGCTTGCAGGCGTCCGCGGCGCCGTTCTGCGTCGGCGTGAAGAACGGATTGGTGGTGACGTGGTTGATGAAGGTGAACTTGTAGCTCTTGCTGACGCCGAAGATCCCCGCGGCAGCGCTTCCGCCCGTGGCGGCCGAGGCCGTCCCCGTGCCCGTCGAACTGGAGCTGGAGCTGGAGCTGGAGCTGGAGCCTCCGCAAGCCTGCAGGATCAGAGCGCCGACACCGGCGGCACCACCGGTCAGCGCGGTGCGGCGGGTGACCTGCCGCATCCTCTTGAACGGGGTGTCTTCCTCCTTGCGCTCATCCCATTCCAAGCGGTCAATTGCCTCGTGAACAACGTCTTCTTCCTTGGACACCTTGTGCTCCTCCTCTCCGGGACCCTGACCCCGCAACCGTTTCAGACCCGGGGCTGGTTGTCCAATCACATTAACCGAGGCTAAACCTCGTCGGCTCCCACACTGCAAGGCGACGTTCAGTGGAAGCGATCTAGTCTCTCTCCGTGTTGCGCCGCAGGCATGTTAGCGATCACATCTGACTGGTGTCAATGCGCCGCCGGCGGCACCGCGGTGCTGGCCCGCACCACCAGCTCGGGCGGCACCAGCGAGCCGGTGGGCGGCCGCGCGCCCGCTTGGACGCTCTCGATCGTCCGCACCAGCACCCTGAGGCTGCGGCTGCCGACTTCACCGAAATCCTGACGAACTGTGGTGAGCGGCGGGGTGAAGTAGGGCGACTCGGGGACATCGTCGAAGCCGACGACGCTGATCTCCTCGGGAATCCGTCGCCCCGACTCGTTCATCGCACGCAGCAGCCCGAGCGCCATCTGGTCGTTGGCGACGAAGACGGCGCTGAGGGACTTGTCGCGGGTCAGCCGCCGCCCCAGGTGATAGCCGGCCCGCGCGCTCCAGTCGCCGATCAGCGGCTCAGGGCGCGGCGCACCCGCGGCTTCGAGGGTTGCCCGCCAGCCGGCGGCGCGCTGCTGGGACTCGATCGAGCTCAGCGGTCCGGTGATGTGGTGCACGGTCGTGTGGCCCAGATCCAGGAGGTGGCGGGTGGCGAGCGTGGCGCCCTCGCGCTGATCCACGGCGACCACGGGGATCCCGCGGTCAGGACCGGCCTCCACGGCCACCAGCGGAACGTCGAGCGGAGCGTGCAGCAGCGCCTCGGCAGACTCCTCCTCGGAGACGATGACCAGGATCCCGTCGACGCCCTGCACGCGCAGACGCTCGATCGCCTGGACCACCGACGCGCGGTCCAGGGCCTTGAGGCTGGCCACCATGATGAAGTAGCCGGCCTCGTGGGCGGCACGCTCGATGCCGAACAAAGTCGAGGCGGGGCCATAGAGCGTGGTGTCGAAGCTGACGACGCCCAGCGTCTGGGTCCGGCCCGTGGCCAGTGCCCGGGCGATCGAGTTGGGCCGGTAGCCCAGCTCCTCCATGGCGGCCAGGACACGCTCGCGGGTCTGGGGGCTGACGTGTCGGCTGCCATTGATGACACGCGACACCGTCTGGTGCGACACTCCCGCCAGACGCCCGACGTCGGACATGATCGCCGGTCGTCGCGGCCGCGACGACGCTTTCTCCTCGTCCTCGACGTCCATCCCGCTCACTCCTCTCAGAGGGCTCCGTCACCCGAAGCACGCCGGGATGTTAGCGCTAACGGACGAGCCTCGCTCCTGCCCCCGGGGCGACCTCGATCGCACCGGGCGGCGGCTCTGCGCCGGGCGGGAGGAGCCCGAGGACGAAACCGCCGAAGCCGCCTCCCATGATCCGGGCCCCGATCGCGCCCGCGTCCCGCAGCGTCGTGACGGTCCGCTCCACGCTGGGCGTCGAGATCTCGAAGCAGTCGCGCAGGCTGGCGTGCGAGGCGTTGACCAGTTCGCCCACCCGCTCCAGATCGCCGTCGGAGAGCGCCTGGACGGTCTCCTCGACCCGCCCGTTCTCGGTGACGACGTGCCGAGCCCTGGCCCGCAGGGGCTCGGGCAGCTCATCGACCTGCTCAAGCGTCGCCTCGCGCAGGCTGCTCACCCCGAGCATCTCGGCGGCGCGGCGGCACTCAGCCCGGCGCTGGTTGTAGCCGGCCTCCTCGCCGTCGCCGCTGCTGCCCCCGGCGTGGGCGTGGCGCTCGCCCGAGTCCAACGTGACCAGGCGATAGCCGTCGAGCTCGAGGGCCACCGGCGTGACCTCGAGCGAGCGGAAGTCGATCCGCATCGCGCTCTCGGGCTCTCCGAACAGGGAGGCGATCTGGTCGAGCAGGCCCGTCTGGGCTCCCACCCACTCGTTCTCGACCCGCGAGCAGATCCGCGCGATCTCCAGCCGATCGGGCGGGGGCGCTTCGGCCACCGCCAGCAGGGCGAGGCAGAGCGCCACCTCGAGGGCGGCCGAGGAGGACAGCCCCGAGCCGCGCGGCACCGAGCCCGCGATCTCCAGGCGCGCTCCGACCAGCTCGCATCCGGCGGCGGTCAGCTCGCCGACGGCGCCGCGGGCAAAAGCGCGCCATCCGGACACGACCGAGAGCCCCTCGAGGGCGAAGGTGTCGTGGGCGCCGAGGTCGGAGGCGATCACCTGGAAGCGGTCGTCGTCGGTGCGCTGGGCGCGCACGGTCACCCCGTCGCTGATGGCGAAGGGAAGGGCCAGGCCTTCGTTGTAATCGGTGTGCTCGCCGATCAGGTTGACGCGCCCGGGGGCAAAGGCCGTCGCCTGATCAGCCACGATGTAGTCTCCCGCGGGTGCCATTCATCGACAACATTGTCCAGCCCACGCACCTGATTATCGTTCTGGCCGTCGCGCTGCTGGTGCTGGGACCCAAGCGACTGCCCGAGGTGGGGCGTGCGATCGGGCGGGGAATCCACGACATGAAGAGCGTCATCGACGACGTAAAGCCGAGTCGCCACGATCTGCTGGGGACCGCCGAGGCGGATGCGCCCGCGGCGGCCACCGCGGATCGCAAAGCCTGAGACACCCCGCCACCTTGACTGAGATGACCGCGCAGTGGGGCCTGCTGTCCACCGCGCGCATCAACGACAAGTTCATCGCCGGGGTGGCCGAGTCGCGCGAGTCGGCGGTGCTGGCCGTGGCCAGCCGGGATGGCGCCCGCGCCCAACGCTACGCCGCCGAGCGAGGGATCGCCCGCGCCTATGGAAGCTATGAGGAGCTGCTCGCCGATCCGGATATCGACGCCGTCTACATCTCGCTGCCCAACTCCCTGCACCTGGAGTGGACCGGACGTGCCCTGGAGGCGGGCAAGCACGTGCTCTGTGAGAAGCCGCTGAGCCGGCGCGCGGCGGACGTGACCGCGGCCTTCGACCTGGCCGAGCGCCACGGCCGCCTGCTCATGGAGGCGTTCATGTACCGGCACCATCCGCAGACGGCACGGTTGGTGGCGCTCGTCCGGGCGGGCACGATCGGCCGCCTGCGGGTCATCCGCGCCTCGTTCAGCTTCAACATCCGCGACCCGGCCGATGTCCGGCTGAGGAGGGGAATGGACGGCGGCTCCCTCATGGATGTCGGCTGCTATTGCGTCAGCGCGGCGCGCCTGCTGGCCGGCGAGCCCGAAGTTCTGAGCGGCGCTCAGGTGGTGGGCGGCGACGGCGTCGACATCACCTTCACCGGCTGGATGCGCTTCCCCGGTCACGTGCTGGGGCACTTCGACAGCGGGCTGGTCTGCGACGACCGCTTTGACCTCGAGGTCGTCGGCGAGGACGCGAGCCTCTATGTGCCCGACCCCTGGCACTGCGTCGCGCCCCGGATCGAGCTACGCCGCGGGCACCAGATCGAGCTCATCGAGATCCCCTCGGCCAACCCCTACGGCCTGGAGGCTGACAACCTGGCGGCGGCCATCCACGGCGCCGAGGCCCCGCTGCTGGGCCGCGAGGACGCCGTGGGCCAGGCGCGGGCCATCGAGGCCCTCTACGCCTCGGCCGAGTCCGGCGTGCCCGTGCGCCCGCCGGACGCCTGACGCTCCGCCGACCTGCTCTGCCCTGGTTGTGGACCGCCCCGCGTCGCCGATCAGGCGACGGACATCGAAGGCGACAGTCCCGGTCCGTGACCGGATTGGCGACTGAAGCGCTCGGCGCTCGGGTACTCCGGGGCGCCGGCCTCGGCATGGACGAGATTGAAGCGGATCCGCACCTCCGTCCCGCCCGTGGCGCGGGACACGACGGCGAGGTCGTCGCTGACCTGGGAGATGAGCCCCAGTCCGAGCCCGAGCCCAGGCTTGTCCGCCCGCGGCTTGAGCCCGCATCCGTCGTCTGAGATCAGGATCCACAGCTCCCCCGACGCAACCGCGGCAGCCACGTAGATCAGGCCCGGGCCGCCGCGGTAGGCGTGCAGCACCGAGTTCGTCATCGCCTCCGACGCCGCCAACCGCACGGCGTCCACCTGGCTGGGCGTTGCACCCACCGTCGCGGCGAAGTCCGCCAGCCTCGTCCGCCCTTCGGCGACCGAGCCCGGCGTGGCCTCGTAGGTCTCGGTGAGATTCCGCACAGCGCTCTGCATAGGGCGACTTGTACCCCGAGGTCTGCCGGATTAAGCACCGTCTGTCCCCACCTGCCGCCTACTGGTCGGTAGGGTGTGGGCGGTGTCTGAGCACGGCGGCCATTGAGATGGCGGGGCCACAGTCCAGGGCCGCCCTGGTCACCGGCGCGGGCAGCGGAATCGGCCGGGCCGTGGCGGCGAGACTCGAGCGGGACGGCCTCGACGTGCTCGCCGTGGACCTCCGGCCCGACCCGGACGGACCGGGCACCCCGTTCGAGGCCGATCTGACCGACGCGGCGGCCAACGAGGCGGCGGTGGCGGGCGCCCTGGAGCGCTTCGGGCGGCTGGACGTGATCGTCGCCGGTGCCGGGATCCAGCACGTCGCGCCGATCCAGGAGTTCCCGGTGGAGCGCTGGGAGACGATCCTGGCGCTGATGCTCACCAGCCCGTTCCTGCTCGCGCGCCACGGCTGGGAGGCGCTGGCGGCCTCGGGCGCGGGGCGCTATATCGGCATCGCGTCGGCCCACGGCTTGGTCGCCTCCCCCTTCAAGGCGGCCTACGTCTCGGCCAAGCACGGCCTGCTCGGCCTGGTCAAGACGCTGGCCCTGGAAGGCGCCGACCGGGGCATCGCCGCCAGCGCCGTCTGCCCGGGCTACGTCCGCACGCCGCTGGTGGAGGCCCAGATCCCTGACCAGGCGCGCGCCCACGGGATCTCCGAGGAGGAGGCGCTCGAGAAGGTCATCCTGGCCCCCCACGCCGTCAAGGAGCTCATCGAGCCCGACGAGGTGGCCGAGGTCGTGGCCTTCCTGACGGGGCCGGCCGGGCGGTCGTTCACCGGGGTGCCGGTGACGATGGACATGGGCTGGACCGCCAGGTAGGTGGTTTTCCGTTGGCGTTGGGCGCCCACGCCTCACGGGAGAACCCAGGCCTGACGGAAGAACACCGCCTCATGCAACGTTGACATAGTTGTGTCAAGGTTGCTAGCCTGATCGGGATGCGAGACTTCCTGGCCGCCACGCGTGAGCGTGTCGTCGTCTTCGACGGGGGCATGGGCGCGACGCTCGAGCAGTTCGACCTGAGTCTGGAGAAGGACTACCGGCTGCCCGGGCGCTGTCACGAGGCGCTGGTGCTCAACCGGCCCGACGTCATCGAGGGCGTGCACAGTTCGATGCTGGACGCGGGCGCGGAGGTGCTGGAGACCGACACGTTCCAGGCCAGCCGGCTGAAGCTGTCGGAGTGGGGCCTGGAGGATCACACGCACGAGATCAACCTCAAGGCGGCCCAGATCGCCCGCAAGGCGGCAGGTGCTCATCGGCTGGTGGCCGGCGCCATCGGCCCCACGGGGTTCCTTCCGGCCTCTGATGACCCGACGCTCGGCCGGATCACCTTCTCGGAGCTGCAGACAGTCTTCACCGAGCAGGCCACCGGCCTGCTCGAGGGCGGCGTCGACCTGATCATCATCGAGACCGCCCAGGACATCCTGGAGCTCAAGGCGGCCGTGTTCGGGGTGCGCGCGGCCGGCAGGGCGCTCGGCCGCAGCGTCCCCATCCAGTGCAGCGTCTCCCTGTTGCCCCAGGGCGGCAAGATGCTGCTCGGCACCGACATCAGCGCGGTCCTGGCCACGCTGGAGGCACTCAGGGTCGACGCCATCGGGCTGAACTGCTCGACCGGCCCCGAGGACATGCGCGACGCCATCCGTTTCCTGGGCGAGTTCAGCCCTGTGCCCGTGCACTGCATCCCCAATGCCGGGCTCCCGATCCAGGGCCCCAACGGCGAGACGATCTTCCCCGAGGAGCCCGGGCCCCTGGCCGACACGCTGGGCGAGTTCGTCGAGCGTTACGGCGTGTCGATCGTCGGTGGCTGTTGCGGGACCACCCCCGACCACATCGCCGCCATCGCCGAGCGCGTCAAGGACCACCCGCCCGGTGAGCGTCCCGCGCCGCGCCCCGCGCACGTCAGCTCGATGATCGCGGCGACGCCGCTGGCGCAGGACCCCCGGCCAACGCTCATCGGGGAGCGCGTCAACTCACAGGGCTCGCGCAAGGCCAAGGAGATGCTGCTGGCCGACGACTACGACGGGCTGCTCGTGGTGGCCGAGGACCAGGTGACCGGCGGAGCCCACGTGCTGGACGTGTGCGTGGCGCTCACCGAGCGCCAGGACGAGGCCGAGCAGATGCGCGAGGTGGTCAAGCGGATCTCGCTCACGCAGCCCGCTCCCATCCAGATCGACTCCACCGAACCCGAGGTGATCGAGGCCGCCCTGCAGCAGATCCCCGGGCGCGCCATCGTCAACTCGATCAACCTCGAGGCCGGGCGCGGCAAGCTCGACCGGGTGGTGCCGCTGGCCAACGAGCACGGCGCGGCCGTGATCGCGCTGACGATCGACGAGGTCGGCATGGCCAAGACCGCGGAGCGCAAGCTCGAGGTGGCCCGGCGCATCACCGAGTACTGCTGCGACGAGCACGGCCTGGACCGCGAGGCCCTCATCTTCGATTGCCTGACCTTCACCCTGACCACCGGCGACCCCGAGTGGCGGCCCAGCGCGGTGGCCACGATCGAGGGCATTCGCGCCATCAAGGCCCAGATCCCCGGGGCGAAGACCTCCCTGGGGGTGTCCAACGTCTCCTTCGGCGTGGGCCTGCCCGCCCGCTCGGTGCTCAACAGCGTGTTCCTGCACCACTGCGTGGAGGCAGGGCTGGACCTGGCCATGGTCAACCCCAACCACATCACCCCCTACGCCGAGATCTCCTCCACCGAGCGCGAGCTGGCCGACGATCTCGTGTTCGACCGTCGCGACGACGCCCTGGAGCGGTTCATCGGCCACTTCGAGTCCAAGGGGCCGGCGGTCGAAGACGGCGCCGGCAAGGCCGATCCCACCGAGGGCATGGAGCCCGAGGAGGCGCTGCACTTCCACATCCTGCGGCGCAAGAAGGAGGGTGTGGAGGACTGGATCGATCAGAGCGTGGAGAAGATCGGCGCCGTGCCGACGCTCAACACCGTGCTCCTGCCCGCGATGAAGGAGGTCGGCGACAAGTTCGGCGCCGGCGAGCTCATCCTGCCCTTCGTGCTCCAATCCGCCGAGGTCATGAAGCGCGCGGTGGCGCAGCTCGAGCAGTATCTGGACAAGCTCGAGGGCTACACCAAGGGGACCGTGGTCCTGGCCACCGTGTTCGGGGACGTCCACGACATCGGCAAGTCGCTGGTCAACACGATCCTCACCAACAACGGCTACTCGGTGGTCGACCTGGGCAAGCAGGTCCCGATCGGGACCATCCTCGACGCCGCCGTCGAGCACAAGGCGACCGCCATCGGGCTCTCGGCGCTGCTGGTCTCCACCTCCAAGCAGATGCCGGCCGCCATCCAGGAGCTGCACGAGCGCAAGCTCGAGTTCCCCGTGCTGGTGGGGGGCGCTGCCATCAACCGCAACTTCGGCCTGCGGATTCTCTACCCCCACGGCACCGAGTCCGACGACGTCTACGGGCCCGGCATCTTCTACTGCAAGGACGCGTTCGAGGGCCTGGCCAAGATGGATCAGCTCATCGACCCGGACCGGCGCACCGAACTGGTGGCAAAGACCCGGATCGCCGCCCAGAAGCTGCGCGAGGCACCGGTGGAGGTCGATGATGGCGCTCCCGCCGTCACCGACGCCTCGGTGCGGAGCGCCGCCGCCACCGACACCCCCATTCCCGAGCCCCCGTACTGGGGCGTGCGGGAGCTCGACGTCCCCAAGGACGAGGTCTATCGCCACCTCGACACCCACGTGCTGTTCAAGCTGCACTGGGGTGGGCGGGGCGTCAAGGGGGCCGCCTGGGAGCGCCTGCTGCGCGAGGACTTCCAGCCGCGGCTGGAGCGGATGTGGGAGGAGCAGACCTATCTCCATCCGCGCGCGCTGCTCGGGTACTTCCCGTGTAACGCCGACGGCAACGGGCTCATCGTCTGGGACCCGGAAGCCCCCGGAGAGCGCGAGCTGCAGCGCCTCGTCTTCCCTCGCCAGCCCCGCCACGACCGCATCTGCCTGTCGGACTTCTACCGGCCGCTGGGCTCGGGCGAGACCGATGTCGTCGCGCTGCAAGCGGTCACCGCCGGCGAGGAGGTCACCGAGCTGATGGCGTCGCTGGAGGCCGACGGTGAGTTCGCCGAGCAGCTCTTCGTCCACGGGCTCGGCGTGCAGACCGCCGAGGGCATGGCCGAGTGGCTGCATGCGCGCGTGCGCTCCGAGCTGGGCATCGGCCCCGCGCAGGGCCGCCGCTACTCGTGGGGCTACCCCTCCTGCCCCGAGCAGTCAGAGCTCACCAAGGTCTTCGACCTGCTCGACGCGCCGACGATCGGACTGCGCCTGTCCGGTGGGTTCGCCGTCGAGCCCGAGCAGTCGACGCTGGCGATCGTCGCCCATCATCCGCAGGCCGTCTACTTCGGAATGAAGTCGGGGAGGCTGCCCAAGACCGCCAAGCAGGCCGCCGACGAGTTGATCGCCGGCACCGACAAGGACCCTACGCTGGTGGCCCAGCTTCCCGACGCGGATCCGGACGTCCAGTCCGAGGGCGAGCCGGCCCTGGCCGAGGCATAGCCCGCGCGCTCCATCGCCGGCACCGGCCACCGGTCGCGCTGCGCCGGCGCTGACCGCCGTCGCTAGCGGTGGCTCTCGAGCGCGCCCGAGCCCCGCGCCGCCGCGCGATGGGGCCGGGCCGGCAGCTTGACGGGCGCAGCGTGCATCGCGCGCAGCCGCACCTCACGCCAGGACATCCCCTCCTTGAGCAGGGCGGGGGCGCCCATCAGGATGGCGGTCGAGACCTCCACCGCTTGGAGGATCACGCCGTACGCGACGCCGGTACCAAGGCCGACGTGCCAGCCGGTGTGCAGGACGGCGGCACACGCGGCCTGGAAGACGCCCAGGTTGGCGGGCGTGGCCGGCAGCACTGCGGTGATGTTGACCGCGAAGAGGACGGCAGCGGCCGCAGCGACACCGGCCTGATGGTCGAGGCCGAGCGCGACGAGCAGGATGTAGCAGGACATCCACTGCAGGGCCCATGCGCCCAGCTGCGCGCCGGTCGCAACGGCGCCCAGCTTGGGGCGGCGGAAGACGACGAGTCCGGCCCGCACGCGCGTCATCGCGCGGCGCGCCTGCGCCAGGAGCGCCTGCAATCGGCCAAAGCGGCCGGTTCCGCGTCCGTGGCGCAGCACGAACGGTGCCAACAGGACGAGGGCCAACAGCGCCAGGGGCGCGATGGCCGCGATGACCAGGGCGTTCTGATGGCCGTTGAACAGATCGACGGACGAGAACATCACGCCGCCCAGCACCATGAGGGCGACGATGTTCAGCAGCGTTTGGGAGACGACCGTCCCCAGCACGACCGGGAGATTCTCGCGGGGGCGTCCGGTGCGGCGGGCGACGACGAGGGCACGGGAGGGCTCGCCCAGCCGGGCCGGTAGCGTCGAGGACATCAGCACGCCGATGAACGTGCCCTGCATCGCGTCCGAGAGCCGGATCCGCGCCTTGGGCAACGCGGCCTTCAGGATCGCGTGCCAGGAGACCGCGCGCAGGGCCATGGCGCCGCACATCACGCCGAGGCCCAGCAGCACGAAGGTCGGACTGGAGGCGAGCAGCGCATGCGCGATGTTGCTCAGGCCGATCGCGCTCAGGGCCTTGTAGGCCAGCAGCAGCGCGGCGACCGAGGCGATCGCCATCCCGCCGCGTCGCGCCGCCACCGCCACCGGGCTGCGCCGCGTGGGCAGCGGCGGCTCCAGGCTGGGCAGCTTGCGCGCCGGAACGTGGGGCTTGAGGTCGGCGGCGCGGACGCCCGCGGCGACCGCGGCCCGCTGCGCCGGCCGCGCGGGCGTGGGCACGGCGACGGCCTCCTCGTAGGCCTCCAGAACCTGCTCGGCGACCACCGGCCAGGCGAAGCGTTCGACGTCGG
The DNA here is from genome assembly GCA_036497165.1 of Solirubrobacteraceae bacterium. Classification (GTDB taxonomy): domain Bacteria; phylum Actinomycetota; class Thermoleophilia; order Solirubrobacterales; family Solirubrobacteraceae; genus Palsa-465. The sequence continues at coordinate 11,612 of DASXJW010000163.1, read as the reverse complement.
CCGCGGCAGCGCGCGCCATCCTGACGCGCCGCTCGGGCTCGTCGTAGAGGTCGCGCAGCACCTCGGCCAGTGCCTGTGGATCGGCCGGGGGCACGAGCACGCCGTCGACGCCGTCGCGCACGACGTCGCGATAGCCGGCGATGTTGGAGGCGACGACCGGCGTGCCGGCCGCGAATGCCTCGGTCAGCACCATCCCAAAGCTCTCGCCGCGCAACGACGGGGCGCACAGGATGTCGGCGCGCTGCAGCTCCTCGCGCTTGCGGGCATCGTCGACCTTGCCCAGGACCCGGACGTCGCGATCGTCGAGCATGAGGGGGGCGAGCTCATCCGCGGTGGGCCCGATCACGGTCAGCTCGGTGGGGATGTGGTCGCGCAGGGCCTCAAAGGAGCGCAGCAGCAGCGGCAGGCCCTTGCGCTCGACGGCCTGCCCGACGAACACGATGCGCAGCCGCTCCGACGACGGCTTACGGCCCGCCTGAGCCACCACCTCGGGGTCGACGTGCACACCATTGGGGATGACGCGGTAGTGGCCGCCGAACCAGCGCCGGCCGGTCCAGGCCGCCGCCTCGGACACGGCGATGCGCACGTGGAGCCGGTTGAGCACCCGCCGGGCCCCCATGGCGTTGGCCAGGCCGTTGGCGACGCGGCTTTCCGAGTAGGAGTGGAAGGTGCCGACCAGAGGCAGGCGCGTGAGCTGCGTCGTGATCCAGCCGCCCAGCGGCGCCACAGGCTCGTGGATGTGGACCACGTCGTAGTTGCCGGTGCGCAGCTCGCTCTGGACGGTGGCGACCCCATAGGGGGTGATCGAGAGGTTGGAGACGGCGCCGTTGGCCTTGAACCCAACGGTCCTACCGAGGGAGACGAGATAGTCGGGCGCCGCGAGCGCCTGCGGACCGGCGCCCCGATGCAGCACGCGGGCGTGCATGTCGGCAGGGTCGTAGGGCGCGAGGACGCGCACGTGGTGCCCCTGCTCGATGAAGCGCTCCGCGAGCGCCTCGATGTGTCGCGTCACGCCTCCCGGATACGTCCACGAGTAGGGCGAAACCAACGCAATCCGCATCATCATCATCCTATCGACTGAGCCGGTCCGGCTCGGGCACTGGGGTGCGTATGATCATATGCTGATGCCCTCGCGCCACTTCGTCAAATACACCTTTTTGCGGGTGGATCCTGCGTGGCGGCGGTTGGACGACGAGCAGCGCGCGACGGACAAGCGCGAGTTCATGGCTGCGTGCGCCGATTTCGCCGACGGCCATTTGCTGCGTTCGTTCTCGCTGGTGGGCACGCGCGGCGACGCTGACCTGATGCTGCTCAGCCAGGCCCAGAACCTGGAGCGGATCCACGAGTTCCATGTCGTTCTGGCCCAGAGCGGGCTGATGAAGTGGTGCACGGTCCCGTACTCGCTGCTGGCGATGACCAAGCCGTCGGAGTACTCCGACGAGTCCCGTCTGGAAGTTCGACCCGGTCAGGGCAAGTACCTGTTCGTCTATCCGTTCGTCAAGACCCGCGCCTGGTACGCGCTGCCAGGAGACGAGCGCTGGCGGATCATGCAGGAGCACATCAAGGTGGGGCGCGAGTTCCCGTCCGTGGACCTCAACACCAGCTACTCCTTCGGGCTGGACGACCAGGAGTTCGTGGTGGCCTTCGAGACCGACAACCCGGCCGATTTCGTCGATCTCGTCCAGCGGCTGCGTACCACGGAGTCAAGCTCCTACACCCTGCGCGACACCCCCACCTTCACCTGCATCGCCTGCTCGGTCGAGCGGGCCCTGGGGGCGCTGGACGGCGCCGCGCTGTCGGTCACCGCTCCGTAGGGGCGGGCCCAAGCTGTCGTTGCGCGCCGGCGGCTGCGGATAACCTCGATGGCCTGTCCGTGAGCGAGGATGTCACCGCCGCCATTGCCCATCTGCGCGCCGCCGATCCCGTGCTGCGCGGGATCATCGACGAGATCGGCGTCGACAGCCTGGGTGATCGCCGCATGGGCAGGCCGCGCGACCACTACGGCGCCCTGGTGAGGACGATCGTGGGCCAGCAGCTGTCGACCCGCGCCGCGCGGGCGATCTATGAGCGGCTGACGGCGCGCTACGGCGGGCGCGCCCCCACACCGGAAGAGATCCTGGCCGATGATCCCGACGCGTTGCGGACCGCGGCCGGTCTCTCCTACGCGAAGGTCCGGTACCTGCGGTCGCTGGCCGAGCACGCGCTCGACGGGTCGCTCCAGCTCGACCGGCTGGGCGGACTGTCGGACGAGGAGGTGATCGCGGAGCTGACCGCGGTCAGCGGCATCGGCCTGTGGAGCGCGCACATCTTCCTCATGTTCCACCTGCAGCGTCCCGATGTGCTGCCGGTCGGCGATCTCGGGATCCGCAAGGCGATCCAGCGCGCCTATGGCCTGCCCGAGCTACCGGGGCCGGCGGAGATGGAGCGGATCGCGCAACCATGGCGGCCGCACCGCTCGGTGGCCTCCCTATTCCTGTGGCGCCTGCTCAGCGCCACCCCCGTGTGAGCGTGCCGGAGGCCCTGGGCCTAGACGGCGGAGACTTCCTCCTCCTCCGCGACGCGGAAGGAGGAGCCGCAGCCACAGGCGGCGATCACGTTGGGGTTGTCGACCTTGAAGCCGGCGCCTTGGAGGCCATCGACGAAATCGATCGTCGAGCCGTGCACATAGGGCAGGCTCGGCGTGTCGACCAGCAGACGGATGCCCTTGTCCCGAAAGACGGTGTCACCGTCCCGCTGCTCGTCGAAGGCCAGTGCGTACTGGAAGCCGGAGCAGCCGCCGCCGCGGACTCCAACCCGCAGCCCTGCCGTCTCGGCCACGGCGCTCTGCGCCGCCAAAAACTCCCGCACCTTCTCGGCGCCTTTATCCGTGAGGGTAATCATGCTTCATTCAGTATAGCGGCCGGCCCTCGCTACGCTAAGTCCATGTCCGCGACCCCCGAGGAGCTCAAGGAGCGCATCGAAGCCGGCATTCCCGGCGCCGTCGCCGAGGTGTCGGGGGACGGGCATCATTTCAACGCCGTCGTGAACGCTCCCGCGTTCAGCGGTCTGTCGCGCATCGCCCAGCACCGGCTCGTCTACGACGTGTTCGGCTCCGAGCTGGGCGATCGCATCCACGCCCTCTCCATTCAAACGAAGACCGCGGAACCTGAGGAGGCTCGATGAGCGATCAAACCGAAAACCCCCTTCGCGACGCCATCCAGGAGGCGATCGACGAGAACCCGGTGATCCTGTTCATGAAGGGCAGCCCCGAGGCCCCGGCCTGCGGCTTCTCCGCGCGAACCGTCGCCATCCTGCAATCGCTGGGCGCGCGCTTCGCCGCCGTCGACATCCTGCCCGATCCCCGCATCCGCCAGGAGCTGTCCGGGCTGTCGAACTGGCCCACCGTCCCGCAGCTCTTCGTGGATGGCGAGCTGGTCGGCGGCTGCGACATCGTCTCCGAGATGTACCAGTCGGGCGAGCTCGCCCAGACGCTGGGGCTCGAGGCACCGGCCGCGGAGGCCGAGACGCCGGAGCCCGCGGGGATGGAGTCCGCTCCGCTGACCATCGAGAACCGCCTGTAGCGAAGGCCCCCGGCGGTGGCGACGACCGCTGTCCCGGTCGTCGCGCTGCGGTACGCCGACGGGGCCCTGTGGGCGATCGACCAGACGCGTCTGCCCTGGCGCGAGCTCGAGCTCGAGCTGCGCTGCGCCGATGACGTCGTCGGCGCGATCCGGCGGCTGAGCATCCGCGGGGCGCCCCTGATCGGCGTGGCCGCGGCCTATGGGGTGGCGCTCGAGCTCGCGCGCGACCCCGGCGGGCTCGATCGGGCGTGCGCGGCGCTGGCGGGCGCCCGTCCCACCGCCGTCAACCTGGCCCACGCCGTCGACCGCGTGCGCGCCGTGATCCTGGCCGCCGGCACGGCGGGCGATCCGGCCGCCGCCGCCACCGCCCTGGCCGAGGCACGCGCGCTCCACGCGGAGGAGGAGGCCGCCAGCGGAGCCATCGCCCGTCACGGGGCGGACCTCCTGGAGGGGCGCCGGCGGATCCTCACCCACTGCAACACCGGAGCGCTGGCCGCCCCCGGGCGCGGCACGGCCCTGGCCGTGATCGCGGAGCTGGCGGACCGCGGCGAGCTCGAGCTCGTCCTCGCCTCAGAGTCGCGCCCCCTGCTGCAGGGAGCGCGGCTGACGGTCTTCGAGCTGCGCCGTCTGGGCCTCGAGCATGCCCTCGTGGTCGACGGCGCCGCGGCGGGTCTGATCGCCGCCGGTGAGGTCGATGCCGTCGTGGTGGGCTGCGATCGCGTCGCCGCCAACGGCGATGTCGCCAACAAGGTGGGCACCTATCCGCACGCGCTGGCCGCGGCGGCCGCCGGCATCCCGTTCGTGGTGGCGGGCCCCGTGACCACCATCGACCCCGGCTGCCCCACCGGAGCCGACATCACCATCGAGGAGCGCTCCGCCGAGGAGGTCCGCGCCGCCGGCCTGTGGCAGTCAGACCCGCTGGCGCTCACGATGCCCGAGACCCCGTGCCGCAACCCCGCCTTCGACGTGACGCCGGCGTCTCTGGTGACGGCGCTGGTCACCGAGCGCGGCGTCGCCCGACCGGTCGGTGACGCGTCGGTGTCAGCGCTGCTCGGCGGTGTCTGAGCGCCGGTACTCGAGGTGCTCGACGATCCGGCGCGAGTCGCAGATGACCTCGCCGTCCAGGACCAGCACCGGAACGCGCCGCTGGCCGCTGAGGGCCTCGACCTCGGGCCGGCGTGAGCGCCGCTGCCCCATGACGACAGCGTCGTAGGCGATTCCGTCGCGGCGCAGCGCCCGCGCGACGCGGCCACACGGGCACAACCAATCGGTCGGTGTATTGCAGCGATAGAGCGTGGCCACAACCGCCACGATACGGGTCAAGAGAACCCGACTTGCGGCCGATGAATCGAGCGGGATGGTTGAGCCCGCCACAGAGAGCACGGCCACCGCCGGGCGGTTGCGGTCGGTGTCCGTGCGCGAGGCCGCATTCGCCGTGGCCGTGGCCGCCGGCGCGCTGTTCGCCATGGCCTGGCTCGGCATGCGCCCGGGTAACTGGGGAGACTGGCAGGTCGAGGCCCGGCCCGCGGTCGACGCACTCGTGGCCGGGCACGTCGGGGGCTTCCTCCGGCTCGCGCCGCCCTACGGCGGCTCGCTCATCCTCCGCGCTCCCTTTGTGCTGCTGACGACGCTGTGGCACGGCGGCGAGAACGCCGTCTTCCGCGCCAGCGCGGTTCCCTGCCTGGCCGCCGCCGGGGCGCTGGGGCTGTGGCTGTCGGCACGCATGCGCTCCAGGGGGGCCTCGACCGTCGCCTGCCTGCTGACGCTGCTGCTGTGCGTCGCCAATCCGCTCCTCTTCCCCGCGCTGAAGACCGGTCATCCCGAGGAGATCCTGGGCGCGGCTCTGTGCGCCGGGGCGGTGCTCTGCGCGCTCGGCGACCGCCCGGTGTGGGCCGGCATCCTGCTCGGGCTCGCGATGGCCAACAAGGAGTGGGCAGTCCTGGCCGCGGGACCGGTACTGGTCGCTCTGCCCCGGGCCCGGGTCCGTGCGCTGCTGGTGGCCGGCGTGACCACGGCGGCCGTGCTCGCGCCGCTCCTGCTGCACAGCTCCGGCAGCTTCGTCGGAGCCACGACGTCGGCGGGTCTGAACACCGGTTCGATCTTCCAGCCGTGGCAGTGGTGGTGGTTCTTCGGCTCCCATGTGCACCCGCTCCCGGGCGTCCACTTCGATCCCGCCGCGATGTACCGGTCGGCGCCGCGGTGGATCAACCGGTTCGGTCACACCCTTCCGATTGCGATCATGCCCCCGCTGACCGCGCTCTACGCCTGGTCGCGCCGCCGCCGCGCGCCGCGGCGCCGGCCCCATGATGCGCTGCTCCTGTTCGCGCTCATCATGTCGCTGCGCTGCGTCCTCGACCCATGGGACATCTCGTACTACTCGCTGCCGTTCCTGTTCGCGCTGGCAAGCTGGGAGGCGGTGGGCGCCGAGCGTCCGCCCGTCGTGTCGCTGCTGGCGACGTTCGCCGCCTGGTTCATCCTTCGCGAGACCGGCGCGAGCGCCCTCGACCTGGCCGCCGGCACGCAGGCGCTCGTGTTCATCCTGGTCAGCGTTCCGGGGGTGATCGCGCTGGCCGTCGGTATGTTCGTGCCGGGGGCACGACGGCTCGTGGCCCCGCGCGCGGAGCCCGGGGAGGGTCAGAGCGCCAGGCGGCGGATCGCCTCTCCCGCCATCCGGAGCGCCAGCGGCTGACGCGCCCCGGGCGCCGCCGGCGCCTCGAGCACGGAGTGGGTCCGGGCGCGTGTAGAACCAGCGGCCGCTGCTAGGGTGCCGCGCTCATGGGCGTGGCCATCGTCACCGACACCTGCCACTACCTCCCGGCCGAAGTGGCCCAGGAGCAGGGACTTCATCAGGTCAGCCTGTACGTCCACTGGCCCGAGGGCGCCCAGCGCGAGAGCGACATCTCCGACTACGACGCCTACTACGGCCGGCTGGGCGCCGACGACGCGCTGCCGACCACATCTCAGCCCTCGATCGGGGACTTCCTGGCCGTCTACGAGCCGCTTTTGGAGGCCGGCGACGAGATCGTCTCCGTGCACCTGGCCGGCGGGATGTCCGGAACCGTCCGCGCCGCCGAGCAGGCCCGCGACCAGCTGGGCGGCCGGGCGGAGCGCGTGCACGTGGTGGACTCCGCCAGCGCCTGCGGAGGAGAGGGCCTCGTCGTCCTCGCCGCCGTCGCCGCGGCCCGTGCGGGCGCCGACGGCGCGACCGTGGCCGCTCATGCCCGGGAGGCCCGGTCATCGCTGAAGATGTGGTTCAGCATCGACACGCTCGAGTACCTGCGGCGCGGCGGCCGGATCGCCGGTGCTCAGGCATGGCTGGGCTCGGCGCTGCGGATCAAGCCGATCCTGACCGTGGAGTCGGAGATCACTCCTGTGGAGCGCGTGCGCACCTCGCGCCGGGCCTTCGAGCGGATGGTGGACCTGCTCAAGGACCGCGCCGAGGCCGGCGCTGACGCGTGGATGGTCCAGCACATCCAGGCTCCCCGCGAGGCCGAGGAGCTGGCCGCGCGAGGGACCGAGCTCTTCGGCGGGGTCCCGCCGCGCGTGATCTCGGAGATCGGGCCGGTCATCGGGACGCACGTCGGCCCCGGCCTCCTGGGCGTCGGCGGCCTGCCGAGCTCCTTTCTCGTCTAGTCAGTATGGACGCGAGGAGGCTGGCCCTCGCGTCCATACTGACCAGCCGCCCGCGCGAGGCTACGAGCTCAGCAGGTTCTGCTTGCGCCGGCGGCGCCCGAAGGTCAGGGCGCCCAGCGCGGCGATGCCGCCACCCAGGACGAAGCCCGCGATGCCCGCACCGATGAGCACCTGACGTTCGTGCTGGCGCAGCTGGCCGCGCCAGTCGGTCAGCCGCACGACCTCGACGCGCAGCTGCTCCACGGCGGTCCCCAGCTCCTTGCGGTTGCGCTCGATCGAGCCGCGGATCTCCTCGGGGTTGCGGGCGGCGGGCATCAGGGCTCGGCTCCGGACTTGACCGTGGCGGTGATCTTCTTGGCCTCGTCGATCGCCATCTTCGGCGTTGGGGCCCCGACCCGCAGCTTGCGCCAGGCGAAGAAGAAGGCGCCCAGCGTGAGCAACATGAGCAGGACCATGACGATGGCGAAGCCCACCCAGAAGGAGTTGGTGATGACGTTCAGGCCCCAGGCGAGCGTCAGCAGCACGAAGATGAGGGCGAACACGCCGAAGACCGCGCCCACCGCGACCGCGGCGGCGCCGCGGGCCAGGGTGCTGGCCTTGTCGACCATCTCCGCCTTGGCGAGCTCGATCTCCTCACGGACGAGCACACCGAGCTTCTCCGAGACATCGGTGACGGCAGCCGCGAGGCTGTCGGTCCTTTCGTCAGGTTCAGCCGGCAAGGCGCTTGAGAACGAGAGCGAGGACGAGGCCGCCCGCGAAGGCGGCGCCAACGGCCCGCTCGGGCCGGTCGGGGGGGAAGACGGAGGCGAGGCCGCCGCCGTCGGACGGACTGTCCATGGCCGGCGGTGGCGGTAACACCGGCGGCGGTGGCGGCGGGCCCCCCAGCGGTGGCGGCGGAGCCGCGGGCGGTGGCGGCGGAGCCGGCGACGATGCGGCCGGCGTGGGCGGCGCATCAGGTGAGGTGTCAGCGCTCGCAGCCGCCGACGCGGCGGGATTCACCGCCGTCGGCGCGTCGGCGGGCCCGAACCCGGCGGGCTTGTCCCCCTCCGGCTCCTCCGACGGTTGCTGGCTGGACGGCTGGTCGGTCACTCAGGCGGCTCTTCGCCGAAGACACGCATCCAGATCATGGCCGCCAGGCGTGTCGACGCGATTGTTGCGAGTGCGCCGAATCCAGCGAGCATGCCCGACCACAGCAGGCGCTTGACCAAAGGGCTCTCCAACATGGGAGGTCATTCAAGCAGACTTGGCCGCGGCGGCGACGGCGGGCCGGCGGCGGGCGAGCCGCGATCGAGGTCGCGGGCGTCAGTCCGGTGTGCTCGCGGCGGTCCGCGCCAGGCCGCGGCAGATGGTGTCGACGATCATCGTCTTGGCGCGCTCCAGCTCGGTCTCCGCCACCGCGGAGCTATCGAAGATCCACCCCGTGAGAACCTGCTCGACGGAGCCGTAGAACGCCTGGGCGGCGAACTCCGGGGTGATCTCGGCCCGGAAGCGCCCGTCGGCCTGGGCCTTGGCCACGATCCCGGCGATCCCCGCGTAGGCGTCGCGGATCTTGTCCAGGTGGGTCAGGCCGAAGGTGTTGGCCGCCCTGGTCACCTCGACGATGATGACCTTCATCAACTCCGGATCGTGGCGGTAGGAGTCGATGATGAAGCCCGCGATCGCGAGCAGCTTCTCCTCGGGTGCGAGGTCGGATCGGTCGGTCTCGGCGATGGCCTGGAGCATCACGTCCCAGCGTTCGAGGAAGAGCGTGTCGAGGATCTGCTCCTTGGAGGAGAAGTAGTGGTACACGAGCCCGTAGGCGACGCCCGCCTCGTCGGCGATATCCGAGACGCGGCACGTGTGAAACCCCTGCCGGGCAAAGACGCGGACCGCGGCGTCGAGGATCAGCCTGCGCTTCTCGGTCGCGGCCGTCGTCATACGGGCTGGTGCTCCCAGGCGTAGGTGTCGGGCCGCCGCCGGGCCAGCGTCGGCAGCCGGCGCCGGATGTCACGCAGGTTGTCGGGATCGAGGTCGGCGACGATCGCGGTCTCGGTGTCCGGCGCCCCTGCCAGCACGACGCCCCAGGGATCGACGATCAGCGACCGGCCCCCCGAGCGCAGCCCGCCGGGATGGTGGCCGATCTGGTTGGGCGCGATCACGAAGCACTGGTTCTCGATCGCTCGCGCGCGGACCAGCACCTCCCAGTGATCGCGCGTGGTGGGGAAGGTGAAGGCTGCAGGCACGGTGAGGAGCTCGGCGCCGCGCAGGGCCAGGATCCGATAGAGCTCCGGGAAGCGCAGGTCGTAGCAGATGGTCATGCCCAGCTTCAGCCCGCCGGCGAGCTCGGTGACCACGATCTCCTCGCCGGGATCCTCGGTGGAGGACTCCGTGTACACGGCGCCGTCGACCTCCACGTCGAACAGGTGGATCTTGCGGTAGACGGACTGGAGCTCCCCGTCGGGCCCGACGTGAACGCTGGTGTTGAAGCCCTTCTCGGTCTCGTCAGAGTGCTCGTAGAGGGAGCCGGCGATGAGGTCGATCCCGAGCTCCGCGGCGGTGCGGCGCGCCCAGGAGACGGCCTCGCCCTCGAGCGTCTGAGCGCCGGCGGCCATGTGCTCGCGCGTGCCCAGGACGGTCCACTTCTCCGGCAGGACGACGAGCTCCGCGCCGTGGCCGGCGGCGTCGCGGACGAGCCGGTCGGCCCGCTCCAGGTTACGATCGGTGTCTTCGGTGGCGTTGAGTTGGATGGCGGCGGCGCGCACTGGGATCCCCTTCCTGATTGACTGGTCAGTCAGTGGTACAAGATACCCGCAAACCGGGCGCTCCCAACGATCGCACGGATCGCCGCGGAAGACCGCGCGCCCTGACGACGCCCATCGCGGGCTCTCTGCCGTACCGCGGCACCTTCGGAGCTCCCCGTCCGGGCCCGCTCGCGCAGCTGCCACTGCCGCCCACCCCGATGCCCTCCCACCTGGGCGGGCATCCCCTCAAGGCCTGGCGCTACGTGGGGGTGTTCGGCGCCGAGCTCATGATCTGCGTGGCCACCGCGCGGGTGGGCCGCGCCCGCCAGTCGTTCTGGGCGGTGTGGGACCGTCGCGCGCAGCGCCTGCACGAGCGCACGTGGCTCAGGGCCGGCGGCGTCCGGCTCGCCTCGGGCCTCGCCCAGGTCGCAGACGGTCGCGCGCGGTTACTGCTGTCGTTCGCCGAGACGCCGGGCGTCGAGACGGTCTGCCCCAGCGCCGGCGGCTACGCCTGGACGCGCAAGCAGGGCGGGATCGGCGTGAGCGGGACGCTCGATCTCGGCGACGGACGGCCGCGCGCGGTCCACGCTCGCGCGGTCATCGATGACACCGCGGCCTACTACGAACGCCACACCCGGTGGCGTTGGTGCGCGGGCGTCGGCACCGACGTCGGGGCGCGGCCCGTCGCCTGGAACCTCGTCGAGGGTGTCAACGACCCCGCCGTCGGCAGCGAGCGCACCGTGTGGGTCGACGGCGCGCCGCGCGAGGTCGGACCCATCACGATCGCCCCGGGGCTGGACGCCGCCGGCGACCTGCACTTCCACGCCGAGGCCACCCGCGAGCATCGCCAGAACCTGCTGGTGGTGCGCAGCCATTATCGCCAGCCCTTCGGGACCTTCTCGGGCGTGCTGCCGGACGGCCCGCGCCTGGCCGAGGGCTGGGGCGTCATGGAGGAGCACGACGCCTGGTGGTGAGCGCGGTCAGCGCCCGCCTCGTCCGCGCTGCCGGCGCAGCTCGGCCAGCAGCATCTTGGAGTGCATCGCTCCGATCAGGTCGCGCAGGGGCTGGGCCCCGGAGGAGATGATCTGCACCGCGCGGTCGGTGTCGACCTCGCCGGCCAGGCGGTCCAGCAGGACCCGGACCTCCTCGGCCACCAGCGGCTCCAGTGCCTCGCGATAGCGCAGGGTGTCGTACACGGTGAAGCCGAGCACCTCCTCGTAGCCGCCGGCACGGAAGCGGGAGATCGCCTCGATGATGGCCACGTCATCGGCGTCATAGCCACGTGCGCCGGGAGTCAGCACCTCGAGCTCCTCGAGGCGCTCGAGCACGTTGCGGGGCAGGTCGTAGGTGTCGCGCACATTCGCGCGCGACACGCGTCCGCTCTCCCCCGCCTCGATCGCCCGCTCCAGGATGCGGTCCTCCAGCTCGATCACGCGCGCCGCGCGCGCGGGGTCGTCGCCCATGACCTCGCGGATGACGCGCAGCGGCATGAACCGCTCTTCCTGCAGGCGCTTGATCAGGCGGATCCGATCGACGAAGTCCGTGGGGTAATAGGCCATGTTGCGGCTTGTCCGCAGCACGTCGGCCTCTGAGCCCAGCAACCCCTCTCGCAGATAGTGCTTGATCGTGCCGGCGCTCACGCCCGAACGCTCAGCCAGCTCGGACATCTTCAGCATGCCGTCGGTCGCGGTCATCTCGA
>DASXJW010000162.1:0-23895 GCA_036497165.1 Solirubrobacteraceae bacterium | reverse complement strand
GATCACGTCCATGCCCTGCAGCGGGTACTCCAGGAACTTGTCGTTCCAGTAGATCCGGCTCTTGCGCGGGCGCTTGAGGAACTCCTCCTTCATGATCTCGTGCCAGAGGTCGTCGACCTCCTTGACCTTGGTGAAGAAGCGATGCCCGCCGAGGTCGAACCGGTATCCGTCGCGGATCTGGGTGCGGGCGATGCCGCCGACGTGCTCGGTGGACTCCAGCACGATCACGGGCTTGCCCTGCTTGGCCAGCAGGTAGCCGGCGGTCAGCCCAGCGGGTCCGCCGCCGAGCACGACGACGGGATGGTCGGGCGTGATGTCGGCGCCGGGCGCGGTGGCGGGGTCGGTCTCGGTCATATCTTGAGTGGCGGGGTGGCTCAGGAGGCCTTGCGATAGAGGACTGCGCTGTTGGCCACGCAGCAGGCGCCTCGGTAATTGTGCGGGGCGGTGTCGGTCGGCACCAGCGTGCCGTTGGCCCTGTCGTCCTGCAGCAGCTGGCCCCACTGGGCGGAGCGGCGGCGCACGAGTTGCGCCCACGCTGCCTTCCAGTTCTTGGCGCCCTCGGTCAGCGGGCGCACGTAGAGCAACTGCTGGCCGGGCTTGAGACTAGCAACCAGCCGGCTCAGGGTGGCCCGGGGATTGGCGTCCTGCAGGCGCTCCTGCGCGCTCATCCAGTTCATCACCGAGGGGTCCCGGGTGCGCCCGAGCGTGGTGGCGTAGTGCAGCCCGCGGGGCAGGTAGTACCACGCCAGCGGCGCCTGCTCGGGCTGACCGAGCACCACCAGATCGCCCTGGTGCAGGTAGGGGTTCACCTCGGCGGCCACGCCTTTCATGTCGCTCTTGAACGCCGGCGCGAAGGACCCGGCATTGGCCAGGAAGGCCACGCAGAAGACGACGGCCACGACGCCCACCACGCGAGCGCGGGCCGCCGACACCGCCCCCAGGAGCAGGAGCGGGCCCACGATCGGGGCGAAGTAGCGCCACGCCCAGATGGGGACGAAGAAGCCCACGACGCGCCCCACGGCCAGGGCCGCCGCGGGAATGGCGATCAGCGCCCAGAACATCGCCGCCTCGGGGGTCCGCCGCCGGGCGCGGACGCACAGCGGCGCCACCGCGATGACCACGCAGACGAGCAGGGTCACGTCCACGCGCTCGGAGCCCAGCAATTGGCTGGGGACGGTGGCGCCCATCAGCGGGGCGTAGTGCCACGGGTTGGTGGCGTGGGCGATCTGGTCGATCGCCGTTGGCAGCCACGGCAGGAAGACGATCGCCGCGCCGCCGAAGCTCAGCAGCGCGTCGCGCCCAAACCCCGACCGACGCTCCGCGTCCACCGAGCGCCACACGAACGCCAGCGCCGCGGCCGCGCCCACCCAGTACAGCAGCGCGGAACCCTGGGTGTAGAGCATCAGGGCCAGGCAGACGCCGAACAGCCACACGTAGGCGCGGCGACGCAGCACGAAGCCGTGGACGAGGCCGGCGGTCGCCAGCAGCCCCAGCAGGACCATCAGCTCATAGGGCTGGGTCTCCTCGGCATAGCGCGTCAGAAACGAGCTGAAGGCGAACAGGACGGCGGCGAAGATCCCCGCGCGCAGCCCGGCGAGACTCCATCCCACCCACATGGCCACAGGCACGGTGAGCAGCCCGAGCAGCAGCGACAGCCCATGGGTGCTGGTCTCGCCGGACCCGAGCACGCTGATCCAGACGTGCAGCACCAGGTAGTACAGGGGCGCGGCGCCGGCGCGGTGCACGGCGCCCAGCAGCGATCCCAGCGAATGCGAGGCCAGGCCGACGGCGCCGGCCTCGTCGAACCACAGCTCCCCGCTCAGCGTCCGCGTCCGGATGAATGCCGACACCGCCATCAGCAGCAGGCAGATCGCGGCGGCGCTGACCCGGCGATCGATGCGCGTAAACCAGCGCGGCGCGCGGACCTCCACGATCGGCGGGAGCTCGAGGATCGAGGGACGCGGGCGTGGGGGAGTGGCTGTCGTCATGGCAAGCGCGGACACCGGTCGGCCCGGTGTCAGGAGACCTTCTGGTAGAGGACCGCGCTGTTGCCCACACAGCACGCTCCGCGGTAGTAATGGGGGGCCACGGCGATCGGGCGCAGCGTGCCGCGGGCGACGTCATCCTGGAGCAGCCGGCCCCATTGGGCTGACCGGCGGCGCACCATGACGGTCCATGGGGCCTGCCAGTTCTGAGCGCCCTCGGTGAGCGGCCGGATGAAGAGCAGGCGCTGACCCGGTCTCATGGCGGCGACGATCGGGGGCAGCGCCGCGCGCGGGTCGGTGTTGGTCATCCGGCGCAGGGCCTTGACCCAGTCCATGTAGCGCGGATCCCTCACCCGCCCTGCGGTGTTGGTGTACTGCAGGCCGCCGGGGAGGTAGTACCAAGCCAGCGGCGTCTCCTCGGGCTGGCCGACGACGACGTGGTCGCCGGGATGCAGGTACGGCGTCATCTCGGCGCCGATGTCGCGCATGTCGGACTTGTATTGCGGCGTGTAGGAGCTCGGGTTGACCAGGAATGCGACGGCGAGCACCATGGCCACCAGCCCGAGCAGCTTCGCCCGGGCGCAGCCCCAGGCCAGCAGCAGCAGGATCGAGCCGATGACGGGGGCGAAGTAGCGCGCCACGAAGGCGGGGTTGACCTGGGATTCCAGCCACGCGATCCCCAGCGTCGCCACCGGGATGGCCACCAGGGTCCACACGGTGACCCACTCGCGCGAGCGCCGGCGCGCGCGAGTGAACAGCGGCGCCAGGCCGATGGCCGCCGGGATGACGAGGAGCATGGTGATCCGGTCTCCGCCGATGACGTCGCGCGAGAGCAGGACGGGTGCGCCGAAGCGGGGCACGTTGTCCCACGGTGCGGCGGTGTTGGCGGCCTGGTAGAGCAGCGTCGGCACCCACGGGAGATAGAGGATGCCCGCGCCGATGTAGGCAAAGGCGGCGTCGCGCACCAGCCCGCGGCGGTCGTCGGAGGCGATCAGCGCCGGGATCAGCGCGATGATCGAGCCGGCGAAGAAGAACGTGCCCCAGGTGTGGGTGTAGAGCATGACCGTCAGCGCCGCGGCGAACAGCAGCAGGTAGCGGCGGCGGCGGTAGACGAACCCCAACAGGAACCCGGCGGTGGCCAGCACGCCGAGCAGGCCCATGAACTCGTACATCCGGGTCTCCTGGGCGTATGCGGTCAGCCACGCGTTGAAGGCGAACAGCAGGGCGGCGTACACGCCGGTGCGGGCGCCGAACAGCTTCCAGCCGGCCCAGCCGCCGGCGGGGATGGTGAGGATCCCGCACAGCAGCGACAGCCCGTGGGTGGCGGTCTCCGAGGACCCGAAGACCGACATCCAGACGTGCAGCATCATGTAGTACAGCGGCGGGTTGCCGTCGTAGCGCAGGATTCCGGGGATCTGGCTGATCGGATGCAGCGAGATCCCGGTCGTGATCCCCTCGTCCATCCAGAACTCGCCGCCGATGTAGCGGGTGCGCAGGAACGCCGAGATCGCCATCAGGAGCGTCAGCCCGCCGCCGATCCACAGCCAGGCCGGGACCCGCGCCAGGCGATCGGGCAGGCGCGGCGTCGTGTCGGAGAGGCCCTGACCGGGCGGCTCGACGCCGGGGCGCGGCGCGGTGACGGTGCTCATCAGCAGACGCCTCGGGGCATCACGACGACGTCCCGCAGGCGTGGGTGAACATGTGGACCGGCCCGGCCGTGCCGGCGTAGTGATAGCGGACCGTCGGCCAGGTGCTCAGGAGCGGCAGCAGGTGGGCCGAGCGGGTGTCGCGTGTCTGCAGAACGAGGTTGGGGGCTGCGGCGGCCGGCTCTGGGTAGGCGGCGCCGCCGTTGGTGGGCGGGGCCTCGATCCGCGTCGTGGGCACGCCCAGCGCCCAGGCGACCATCGGCACCTGGAAGCCCTCGGTCATGACGCTGCCGCAGGCCAGGACCTTGTCACGGCCGCCAAAGCGCACCACCAGATCGCTCATCCCCTCTCGGATGTGGGCCTGGTAGACGAGCGACCCGTGGGTGCGCGGGATCGAGATCATGCTGGCGCCGACCCAGTTGGGGACGACGAGGAAGACGAGGCCGAGCAGGGCGGTGGTGGCCCACTGCATGACCGAGCTCACGCCAGAGGCCCCCCCGCCGCGCCGGCGCCGGGAGACCAGCACCGCAAGCTCGCGCGCCGCCCAGCCAAAGCCGATCGCCCCGCAGATGTCCACCAGCGCCGAGCCGAGCACGAGGTAGCGGTTGTTGCCCGAGAACCCGACCTGGGTCATGACCGCGATGACGACGAACCACGCCAGGCCGCCCAGGCCCATGAGGGCCGCGGCAAGGCGGGCGCGGTTGGCGTCGGTGCGCAGGGCCGCGATCCCGGAGCGCCGGTAGGCGGCCCACAGGATGCCGGTGACCGCGATCACCACCAGGACGGCCACCACCTTGATGCGCAGGAGCATCGTCGGCCACGCGGCGCGCTTGAGCTCGGCCACGAACGGGTTGGAGGCGAAGGCCAGGCTGTTGGAGCGCGGATGCGTGGCCCGGCTCACGCTGCAGCTGAACGAGCCGCAGCCCAGGTACACGGGCAGGAACCACACGATCGGCGTGATGACGAACAGCCCGGCGACCAGCACGCGCGCCCCCGGGTCCTTCCAGAACAGCCACAGCCCGTACGGCCCCCAGAACAGCCAGATCTCGGGCCGGTCCAGCGCGACGAGGAAGCCCACCACGAACGCCTGACGGTGCCTGCCGTCGAGGTGGCGGTCGATGCTGATGAGCAGCAGCGCCGCGGCAAAGCCCTCCGAGTAGCCCAGGGCGTTGGAGGAGACAAAGCCGCCCGAGGCAGACAACGTCAGTGCGAAGGCGGCGATGAGGCCGGCGAGAAGCCCGGGGGCCATCGTGGTGAGGCGGTCCAGCGCGGGGTCGGCCTCCCCGAACAGGCCGCCCACGCGGAGCGTGAGGCGGTACGCCAGGCGGAAGACCATGACCACGGCCGCGAAGGCGCCGGCCCGCGCCACCACCAGCCACAGGTCGGGCGCCGCGTTGCCGAACAGGGCAAACGGGATGGTGAAGATCATCGGCAGCGGCTTCCACGAGGTGCCGCCGCTGGTGATGGTCAGGTGGCCGTGGATGATCTGGCGGCTCCAGACCAGCCAGGACCACGGGTCGTAGCTCGGCGTGGAGGGGATGAGCAGCGACAGCGCGCCCACGGCCAGCGCCGCCACGACCAGCCAGAAGTAGAAGTTGCGCGCGGGCAGGAACGTCGTCACCGCGCGCGGGGTGGCGCGCTCGCCCGCGCTGGGCGCTCGCCCGGCGGGGAACTCAGTCGTCGAGGCGGAGGCCGCGCTCGCCACCGGGCGACGTGCCATCACCCGGAGACTCCCTTGGCGACGCAGTCCTCCACCACCGTGAGCAGCTTGTCGGATGCCTGGTTGGGATAGAGCAGCGCGCTGCCGATGATCTCGGCGCCCTGGGCCTCACCCTGGATCTGGATGCCCTGAGCGTCGCCCGGCGTCGGCTCGAAGCTGACCGTCGGCCCGGTGGGAAGGGTGCCGACCTGGAAGCTCGGGAGCACCTTCCCCGCCACCGTGCGCCGCTGGAGCTGGAAGGGGATGTGCTGCTGGCGCAGGCACGCGGTGTGCTTGATACGTGGGTCGTCGAGACCCTTGTGTCCGGTGGCGATCGCCTTCGGCGTGCCGGCCTCCGGCTTGGAGGAGGTCCCGCACGCTGACAGCGAAAGTGCGGACAGCGCGATGGCCGCCGCCAGCTTCGCAGAGGGCATGGGCCAAGAGGGTAGTGGATGATTCGGCCTACGTGATCGCGTTCGCCGCCCTAACCGGACCGTTACCGAAGGCCGGCGTGGTGGTCGTCGCGCTCCTGGCGGCCGTGGTGCTGCTGGCCCGCGATCGCCGCGCTCGAGCCGCGTCGATGCTGGGCGCGCTCGTGCTCTCCCCGGTGCTTCTGCTCACCGACATCTGGAACTCGCCCCAGCTCGGCATCGTCCACCGTCACCCGCTCGAGGCGGTCGTGGGAGCGGCGGTGGTGGTGGCGGCGCTGCTGGGCGCCGCGGCGCTCATCCTGCGACGCCGATGGCTCCTGGCGCCACTGGCGGTCCTCGCCCTGCCCTTCCGCGTTCCGATCGCCACCGGCAACACCACCGCCAACCTCCTCGTCCCCCTGTACTTCGTCGTGGCCGCCGCCGCGCTGGCCTGGATCTACGCCGCGCTGCGGGCACCGCCCCCGGCCACGGATCCCCACCCTTTCGGCAGGCCACGAGCTCCGGCGTTGGTCGACTGGGTCGTGCGCCTCCTGGCCCTGTACGTCGTGCTCTACGGCATTCAGGCCGGGTACTCGCCCAGGTTCGAACAGGCCCTGCAGAACATGGTCTTCTTCTACGTGCCCTTCGCGCTGCTGCTGGCGCTGCTGCGCGAGCTGGAGTGGACGGGGCGGCTGATCCGCGACTGCCTGCGGGTGACGGTCGCCCTGGCGCTCGTGTTCTCGCTCATCGGCTACTTCGAGTACGCCACCAAGACGATCATCCTCAGCTCCAAGCTGGTCGTCGCCAACGACCTGCACACCTACTTCACCGTCAACTCGGTCTTCCTGGACCCCGACATCTTCGGGCGCTACCTGGCGCTGGTGGTGATCCTGCTCGCCGTGGTGCTGATCTATGACTTTCCCGAGCGCCTGCAGGCGGCCGTCGCCGTGGTGCTCGCGGTCCTGTGGGCCTGCCTGGTGCTGACGCTCAGCCGCTCGAGCCTCGGCGCTCTGCTCGTCGGCCTCGCCGTCCTGGCCGCCCTGCGCTGGAAGCCGGGGCGGGCGATGGTGGTGGCGGCGGTGGTGGTGGCGCTCGGCGGGCTGGCCGTTGCCGCCTCGCCCAAGACGTTCGGGCTCAATCAGGGCATCAACGGGGCCTCCAGCGGCCGCGGCGGGCTGGTCAGCGGCGGCCTGTCGCTGTTCGGCGACCGCCCGGTTTGGGGCTACGGCTCGGGGTCGTTCGTCACCGAGTACCGCGCCCACAACCGCCTGACCGCGACCTCGCTGTCGGCGTCGCACACCATCCCCATCACGGTGGCCGCCGAGCAGGGGCTCATCGGCGAGATCGTCTACCTCGCCTTCGTGGCCACGGCGATCCTGGCCGTGATCCGCCGCTCGCGCGGGGACCCGGTGCGGTCCGCGATCGCTGCCGCGTTCATCGCCCTCGTGTTCCACACCCTCCTCTACGCCGACTTCCTGGAGGACCCGACGAGCTGGGTGCTGCTCGGCATCGGGCTGGCGCTGGCCGCCGCGCCCCGCCCACGACCCAGCGCCGCCGGCGAGCCCGCTGTCTACAGCGGCGTCGTGTAGGCGCCGCTGATCCCGCCGTCGACCAGGAACTCCGAGGCATTGACGTAGGAGGACTCGTCGGAGGCCAGAAAGAGCACCGCGTTGGCGATCTCCTCGGCGGCGGCGAAGCGCCCCATCGGGACATGGACGAGCCGCCGCTGGGCAGCGACCGGATCGGAGGCATAGAGCTCGCGCAGCAGCGGCGTGTCCACCGGCCCCGGGCACAGCGCATTGACGCGCACTCCCCGTTTGGCGAACTCGACCCCGAGCTCGCGCGAGAGGGCCAGCACACCGCCCTTGGATGCCGTGTAGGAGATCTGCGACGTGGCCGACCCCATCACGGCCACGAACGACGCGGTGTTGATCACCGAGCCCCGGTTGGGTGGGTCATTTTCGAGCAGGTGCGGGATGCCGTGCTTGCAGCACAGAAAGACGCTGCGCAGGTTGGTCGCCTGGACGCGCTCCCATACCTCCAGGCCCGTCTCGAGCACGGAGGCGTCGTCGTTGGGCGAGATGCCCGCGTTGTTGAACAGCACGTCGATGCGTCCCAGCTCGCGGCGGACGCGGGCATAGAGCGCCGACACCGCCTCCTCGTCGGTCACGTCGGCGGTCAGCGCCAGCTCGCCCACGGCGTGCTCGAGCAGGTCGACGCCGACCACGCGCGCGCCCTCGCGCTCGAACCGGGCCGCCGTGGCCCCCCCGATGCCCCCGGCGGCGCCGGTGATCACGCACACCTTCCCCGAAAGACGACTCATGACGAGGTCGCGTAGAAGATCGACTTGACCTCGGTGTAGGCATCCAGCGCGTGTGGCCCCAGCTCCCGCCCGTAGCCCGACTGCTTGAACCCGCCGAAGGGCGTGGTCACTCGCACCGAGGTGTTGGAGTTGATCGACAGCACCCCGACGTCGAGTGCGCGGGCGACGCGCAGCGCACGACCGCCGTCGCCGCTCCAGATCGAGCCCGACAGGCCATAGACCGTGTCGTTGGCCAAGGCGACCGCCTCCTCCTCGGTGTCGAACGGGAGCACCACCGCCACCGGGCCGAAGATCTCCTCGCGGGCGGCGCGCGCGCCGGGATCGACCGGACACAGGACAGTGGGGGCAAACCAGAAACCGGGCCCGTCCGGAGCAGTGCCGCGCACGGCCACCGGTGCCCCGTCGTCCACGAACGACGAGACCGTGGAGCGCTGACCGGCCGAGATCAGCGGCCCCATCTCCGTCTCCTCAGACAGCGGGTCGCCGACCCGGATCGCGGTGACGGCGCGCTCGAGGTCTGTCATGAACTCCTCCAGGGCGGGACGCTCGACCAGGATCCGCGCGCGGGCGCAGCAGTCCTGTCCCGCATTGCCGAACACCGCCCCGGGCGCGGCGGCCGCCGCCGCGCCGAGATCGGCGTCGGCGAAGACGATGTTGGGTGACTTGCCGCCCAGTTCCAGCGTCACCCGCTTGATCGTCTGGGCGGCGCCGGCGGCAATGGAGCGCCCCACCTCGGTGGACCCGGTGAACGCGATCTTGGCCACACCCGGGTGCTCCACCAGCCGGGCGCCGCATACCGAGCCCGGGCCGACCACGACGTTGAGCACGCCCTCCGGCAGTCCGGCCTCGAGGGCCAGCTCGGCGAAGCGCAGCGCGCTCAGCGGGGTGAGCTCGGCGGGCTTGAGCACCACCGTGTTACCGGCGGCCAGCGCGGGGCCCAGCTTCCAGGCCGCGATCGTCAACGGGAAGTTCCACGGCACGATCAGGCCGACGACGCCCAGCGGCTCGCGCACCGTCCAGGCGTGGCCGCCCGTGACCGGGATGGTGTCGCCCAGCAGCCGCTCGGGAGACCCGGCGTAGAAGGCGAACACCTGGGCCACCATGTCCATCTCGCCCCGCGCGTCGCCGATCGGCTTGCCAGCGTTGCGCGCCTCGAGCACCGCCAGCTCCTCGCGGTGCGCTCGTACGACGTCGGAGATGGCCCGCAGCTGCTCGGCCCGCTCGGCGGGGGCCACCGCCCGCCACGCCGGGAACGCGGCGGCGGCGCGCTCCACGGCGCGGTCGACGTCGGCCGCGCCGGCGCGCGGCAGCTCCTGGAGCACCGCCTCGGTGGCGGGCTCCAGGACCTCGAGGGTCTGGGCCCCCGCGCTAGGCAACCCCGGCCTCGGGATCGAGGACGGTGACGCCGTCCTCGGCGAACTCGATCGTGTGGACGGGGCCCTTGAAGCTGTGGCGTGCCGACAGCGCATACCACAGCGTCACCGCCAGCATCACGACGATGGTGACCAGGGGCGCGTAGTTGAACGAGGACCAGCTGAAGCTGCTGTTCCACGGCACGGCGGCCGGGGTGAACGGCAGGCAGAAGATGATCACGCACAGCGCCACCCACAGGATCGCGATCACGTTGATCCACTTGTACTTCGCCCCCAGGGTCCACGGCCCCGCCTGGAAGGCGTCGCCCATCCGCCAGCGCAGGAACACCGGGATCGTGTAGGCGATGTAGAGGCCGATCACCGAGATGGAGGTGACCGCCAGGAAGGCGACGGGCAGGCCGGCGTGGTTGCCCTTGTAGGCGGGGATGGTGATGATGAACGCGCAGACCGCGACGAACACGACCGCCCAACTCGGCGTCCGGTGGCTGTTGAGCCGCCGCCACAGGTTGTGTCCCGGCACGGCGCCGTCCCGCGAGAACGCGAAGGTCATGCGGCTGGCGCTGGTGACACACGCCATGCCACAGAACAGCTGACCGACGGTGGAGATGACCAGCACCGCCTTTGCCGCCGCGGAGCTCAGCGCGGTCTCGATAATCGACTGCGAGGTCCCTCCGGCGGCGTTGATGTCCTTGACGTGGGTGGCGGCAAAGGTGAGCGCCAGCAGGACCGCCCACCCGAAGATGGCGGAGTAGAAGACCGATCGCCACACACCCTTGGGCGCCGCCATGGCGGCGTTGTGCGTTTCCTCTGACACGTGTGCGGAGGCGTCGTAGCCGGTGATTGTGTACATGGTGAGCAGGAACCCCAGCGGCAGTACGTAGAACCAGTACATGTTGTTGCGGAAGCCCGAGAGGTTCTGGCGGTGGCCGAAGACGAAGCCAAAGCTCTGGTGGTGACTGGGCACCGCCACCAGCAGGACGATGATCACCAGCACGCCGATCACGTGCCACCACACGGACACCTGGGTGAACAGCGCGACGAGGGGCGAGGAGAAGATGTTGATCAGCGCGTGGACGATCAGGATGAGCGCGAACAGCACGAACACGTGGTGCAGCGAGGACTGGACGCTGGCGGTGGCGAAGTTCACGCCGAACAGGTGCAGGCCGTAGAAGGAGAGTGTCGAGTTGAGGAACGTCGCCGCGGCGTAATCCACCGAGGCGGTGACGGCCACCAGGCCCACCAGGTTGAACCACCCGGTGAACCACCCCCACCCGGCGCCGCCGAGCTTGGAGGACCAGTAGTAGATGCCGCCCGCGGTCGGCATCGCCGAGGCCAGCTCCGCCATGGAGAACGCCACGAGCAGGATGAACACGCTGATCACCGGCCAGCCGATGGAGATGGCCACCGGGCCGCCGTTCAGCCACGCCTGGCCGTAGGTGGTGAAGCACCCGGCCAGGATGGAGATGATCGAGAACGAGATCGCGAAGTTGGAGAACCCGCTCCAGCCCCGCTTCAGCTCCTGCTTGTAGCCCAGCTCGGCGAGACGGCGCTCGTCAGCCGAGAGCGTCTCGGTGCCTGCGGTCATCCGGCCCTCCTCGGGAAAAGGTCTGCTGATCCAACCTTCAAGGCGCGCAAACATACGCCCGTACTCCAGACCAAGTCAAGGGCCGGGTGGACAACGCACGACCGCGCCCAGCGGCGCGAGCGTCAGCCGCGCGGCAGCAGGCCGGCGAGGACGTGCTCGGTGCCGCGCAGATGCTCGGTCATCACGCGGGCCGCGGCGGCCTCGTCATGGCGCCGGAGCGCGATCACCAGGCGGCGGTGCTGGTCGTTGGCGGAGTCCAGCACCTCGGGTGGGTGCGCGATGTGCGAGATCAGCGCGCTCATCGCACCCTGGGTCTCGGTCATCTGCTTGACCAGCTGGGCGCTCCCGGTCAGCTCGGCCAGCCCGACGTGGAAGCGCACGTCCAGCGGACGATAGGCGGTGAAGTCGTCGAGCAGGCTGTCGATGGTCACCACCAGATCCTCCAGGGCGTCGACCATGGCCGGCTCGGCACGCGCGGCGGCCAGGACGGCGATCCCGACCTCGACGGCCATCCGTTGATCGCAGGTCTCGCGCCAGTCGGCCAGGACTCTCGGGGAGGGGGGCTGGGCCGGGGGTAGCGGATCGGCCACGAAGGTGCCGCCGCCGCGCCCGCGGGTGGCGTGCAGGTGCCCGCTCTGCCCGAGGGCCACGAGCGCCTGGCGCAACGTGGAGCGGGCGATCCCCAACCGCGCGCACAGCTCGCGCTCGGCGGGCAGCCGCGTGCCCGGCGGCAGCAGGCCCAGCTTGATGGCGGTACCGAGGCGCTCCACCGTCTCCTCGAACGCCGTCTGGGAGTGAACGGGCGCGAACAGCGCCTCCAGCGAGCTGGACGGCTCGCGGCTGACCGCCGTGTCGGTCATCCGCCAACCCTAACCGGCGCGCCGGTCTGCCGTCACAGCCGCTCGAAGCCGCGGAACCTCTCCCAGTCGGTCACGGCCGCTTCGAAGGCCTTGAGCTCCACATCGGCGGCATTGACGTAGTGGGCCACCACCTCGTCGCCGAACGCGGTGCCCGCCACCTCGCTGGTGGCGAACAGGTCCCGTGCGTCGCGCAGCGTGGAGGGCAGCCTCGGCTTGTCGGTGGCGTGGTAGGCATTGCCCTCGTAGACGGGCTCGAGCTCGAGCCCGTTCTCCACGCCGCGCAGGCCGGCGGCGATGATCGCGCTCAGGGCGAGGTACGGGTTGAGGTCCGATCCGCCCGCCCGCAGCTCGAAGCGCTGCGCCTGCCCGTGGCCGACCACGCGCAGCGCGCACGTCCGGTTGTCCTGGCCCCAGGCGATCGTCGTGGGCGCGAACGAGCCCTCGACGAAGCGCTTATAGGAGTTGATGTTGGGCGCCACCATCAGGGTCAGCTCGCGCAGGCAGGCCAGCTGTCCGGCCAGGAAGGACTGAAACAGCCCGCGGTCGGCGGCGAAGGCGTTGCCATCGTCGCCGGCCAGAGAGAAGTGGACGTGGCACGAGCTGCCCTCGCGCTCGTCGAACTTGGCCATGTAGCTGATCGCCATGCCCTCCTGGGCGGCGATCTCCTTGGCGGCGTTCTTGTAGATGGCGTGGTTGTCGGCCGTCCGCAGTGCCTCGTCATAGTGGAAGTTGATCTCGTGCTGGCCGTAGTTGCACTCGCCCTTGGAGTTCTCGACCGCCATGCCGGCCCCCTCCATGGCGTTGCGGATCCGCCGGATCAGCGGCTCGATCCGCGCGGTGCCGAGCATCGAGTAGTCCACGTTGTAGAGGTTGGCCGGCTCCAGGTCGCGGTAGGCCTTATGCCACGCGGACTCGTAGGTGTCCCGGAACACCATGAACTCCAGCTCCGTGCCGGCATTGGCGCTCCACCCGCGCTCGGCCAGACGCGCGAGCTGGCGGCGCAGGATCTGCCGTGGCGAGGCCACCACGTCCGTGCCGTCCTCCCAGGCGAGGTCGCACAGGCACATCGCGGTGCCCTCCTGCCAGGGTACGGGCCGCAGGGTGCTGAGGTCGGGCGTGAGCACGAAGTCGCCGTAGCCCCGCTCCCAGGAGGACATCGCATAGCCCTCCACGGTGTTCATGTCCACGTCCACGGCCAGCAGGTAGTTGCAGCCCTCGGCCCCGTGCTCGACGACCTCCTCGACGAAGTGGCGGGCCGTCAGCCGCTTGCCCTGGAGGCGGCCCTGCATGTCGCACAGGGCGATCAGCACGGTGTCGATCTCGCCGGCCTCGACCCGGCTGCGGAGCTCCTCGAGCTGCATCCCACCACCCTCCGATCCGAATTGGGAGGCTGCCGCGAGAACCCTCCGCAGCCTCGTGGTGGGCGCGAAGGTATAGGAACCAAGCCTTAAACGCTAGGTTTCCGCGTGGTGGCCGATCTGATCAAAATCGTCGACCGTGTGGCGGCCCGTCTCGGCCCCGTCGCCGGCGAGCCCGAGCCGCTGGAGGGGGGCATCACCAACCGCAACTTCCGCGTGCGCTTCGGGGCGCGCGACTGCGTCCTGCGCCTGCCCGGGCGCGACACGAAGCTGCTCGGAATCGACCGCGCCGCCGAGCGCCTGGCCGCCGAGCGCGCCGCCGCGCTGGGCATCGGCCCGCCCCTGCTCGCCGCCGACGAGGAGTGCATGGTCACCGCGTGGCTGCCGGGGGCGCCGATCAGCGGGGACCGCCTGCGGGCCGACCCGTCCAGCGCAGCCCGCGCTCTGCGCGCGTTCCACGAGTCAGGCCTGGAGCTCCCAGTCCGCTTCTGGATCCCCGACCTGCTCGAGGACTACGCGCGCATCATCGCCGCACGCGGGGGTGAGCTTCCCGACAGCTATGCGCGCACCCAGGAGCTGGTCGCCCGCATCGCGCTGGCGCTGCCCCTGGCCGAGCCCGCGCCCTGCCACGACGATCTCCTGCCCGGCAACATCCTGGCCACCCACGCCGATCCGGGGCACGCCATCCTCGTGGACTGGGAGTACGCCGGCATGGGACACCGCTACTTCGACCTGGGCAACCTCGCGGTCAACAACGCCTTCGACGAGGGTGCCCAGGACCGGCTGCTCGAGGCCTATTTCGACACCCCTCCCGATGCCGGCCGCCGCGCCGCTCTGCACCTCATGATGCTCGTCTCCGACGCGCGCGAGGCCGCATGGGGCGTGGTCCAGGGCTCCATCTCGGAGCTGGACTTCGACTTCGCCGAGTACGCGCGCCACCACTTCGCGCGCCTGCAGCGAAACGCCTCGGATCCCCGCCTCGAGGAGTGGCTGCGTGCCGCGACCCCGTGAGCTGCCCGACAGCGCTCGCGTCGTGATCATCGGCGGCGGCGTCGGAGGCGCCTCGATCGCCTATCACCTCGCCCAACTGGGCGAGCGCGACGTCGTGTTGGTGGATCGCAACGAGCTCACCAGCGGCTCCACGTTTCACTCCGCCGGCCTGGTGGGCCAGCTGCGCTCGAGCGTCTCCCTGACGCGCATGATGATGGAGTCCGTCGCGCTCTACCGCACTCTGGACTGCGGCTGGGTCGAGTGCGGCGGCATCCGCCTGGCCTGCAGCGAGGAGCGCGAGGAGGAGGTCATGCGCCAGGTGGCCTGGTCGCGCACGTTTGGCCTGCCCCTGGAGCTGCTCTCCGCCGAGGAGGCCCAGTCGCTGTTCCCCCTGATGGTGACCGAGGGCGTGCGCTGCGCCTCCTATCTGCCGACCGACGGCTATCTGGATCCCTCCCTGCTCACCTACGCGCTCATCGACGGCGCCCGGCGCGGGGGCTGCCAGGTGTTCACGCACACCCGCGTACACGAGGTGGTGGTCACCGAGGGCCGCGTGCGCGGCATCCGGACCGAATGGGGCGACATCGAGGCCGAGATCGTGGTCAACGCGGCCGGGATGTACGCGGCGGAGGTCGGGCGCATGGCCGGCGTGCGCGTGCCGGTCATCCCGTTCGCCCACGAATACCTGGTCACCCAGCCGTTCCGGGAGCGCGCCGCGGCTACGCACCTGCCCACCCTGCGCGACCCCGATCTCCTCGTCTACTTCCGCGAGGAGGGCGCGGGACTGGTCATGGGCGGCTATGAGCGTCGCAGCGCGCCCTGGTTCCTTGACGAGCACGAGCGCGACCGCATCCCGGCCGATTTCAACGGCCGCCTGCTCGAGGAGGACTGGCCCCGCTTCGAGGAGATCGCGCTGAACTCGGCGCGCCGCGTGCCCGCCATGGAGGACGTGAAGGTGACGCGCCTCATCAACGGCCCCGAGGCGTTCACGCCCGACAACGAGTTCTGCCTGGGTGAGAGCGACGTGCGCGGCCTGTTCGTCGCCGCCGGCTTCTGCGCCCACGGGCTGGCGGGGGCCGGTGGCATCGGCAAGGTGATGGCCGAGTGGATCGTGTCCGGCGAGCCGTCCCTGGACGTCTGGGAGATGGACATCCGGAGATTCGGTCCCCAGTATCGGTCGCCCCGGTACACGCTGGCTCGCGCCAGGGAGGTCTACGAGACCTACTACGACATCCGCTACCCGGGCCATGAGCGCCAAGCCGGGCGGCCGTTGCGGACCTCCAGCGCGTACGCGTGGCACCGCGACCACGGCGCCGCGTTCGGGGAGAAGTCCGGCTGGGAGCGGGTCAACTGGTATGAGTCCAACGCGGCCTCCGGCGACGAGGCCCTGCGGCCCCGCGGCTGGGCCGGCCGGCACTGGTCGCCGGCGATCGGCGCCGAGGCCCTGGCCACCCGCACCACGGCCGGCCTGTTCGACGAGTCCTCCTTCGCCAAGCTCGAGCTGAGCGGCCCGGGCGCCGCCCGGCTCCTCACGCGCCTGTGCGACAACCGGATCCCCGACGAGCCCGGCCGCATCGTCTACACCCAGATGCTCAACCGCCGGGCCGGGATCGAATGCGACTTCACGGTCAGCCGGGTCGAGTCAGAGACCTTCCAGATCGTGACCGGCACCGCGTTTGGCAACCACGACGGCGCCTGGATCCGCCGGCACCTGCCCCACGACGGGTCCGTGACCCTGTCCGACGTCACCTCGCGCTGGGCGTGCTTTGCCCTCTGGGGCCCGCGCGCGCCGGAGATCCTGGCGCCGCTCACGCCCGACCCCCTGGACTTCGGCTACATGCGGATGCGCGACATCGCGGTGGGCGACGTACCGGTGCGGGCCCTGCGCGCGACCTTCGTCGGCGAGATGGGCTGGGAGCTTTACTGCCCGACGGAGTACGGGGCCGGCCTGTGGCGCGTGCTCTGGGAGGCGGGGCGCGCGCACGGCCTGGTCGCCGGTGGCTACCGCGCCATCGACGCGCTGCGGCTGGAGAAGGGCTACCGGGTCTGGGCCGCCGACATCACGCCCGAGGAGACCCCGCTGGAGGCCGGGCTGGACTTCTGTGTCCGCGAGGACCGGTCGTTCGTCGGCGCCGACGCTCTGCACGCGCCCGCGCGGCGGCTGCGCTGCATCGTCCTGGAGGACCCCCGCTCGGTGGCGCTGGGCAACGAGCCCGTCCGCATCGGCGAGGACATCTGCGGCCGGGTGACCACGGGCGGTTACGGCTACGCCGTCCAGCGCTCGATCGCCTATGCCTACCTGCCGATCGAGCACGGGGTGGGCACCGAGGTCCATGTCGACATCTTCGGGCGGTGGGTGGCCGGCGAGGTCACGGCCGAGCCGCTGTACGACCCGCGCGGCCAGCGCCTCCGTGGTTCGACATAACGGTGGTTTTCCCGGATCCAAAGGGGTAGGATCGACGGTTGTGACGTGGGGATTTCTCTGGTTGATGCTCGCGCTCAAGCTGCCGGTCGCCGCCCTCATCTATCTCGTCTGGTGGGCGATCAAGCAGGAGCCCGAGGACGACTCCTCCTCTTCTGACGGCGACGGCGGCATCAAGCGCCACCGTCAGCACCCCCGCCAGCCGTTCCCGCGGCGCCCGCGCCGCGGCCCGCACGGCGATCCCGCCCCGCAGCCCCCGGCGCGGGTCCGCACCGTTCGCGCTCGCGCTCGCACCCTCGGTCACTGACCTCACGTACGCCGGCCGCCACGGGCCCGGTCGGCCGCTATGCGACCCCGGTCGCTGTCAGACTTGGCCCCGATGAGCGCTGACCGCCCGGATACGGCATCCGTCCGCACCAGCCGCGAGGCCGGCCTCTCGGTCCTCTCCGACGGCACGATTGCGCGGCTCGTGGACGAGGGCCGCATCCGCATCGACCCGTGGGATCCAGGGTTGGTGCAGCCCGCCAGCGTGGACCTGCGGCTGGGAGACTCGTTCCGTGTCTTTCACAACCACCTGGCGACGGCGATCGACCTGCGCCGGCCTCCGGAGAACCTCACCGAGGAGGTCATCGTCCCCGAGGGCGACTCGTTCGTCATCCATCCCGGTGAGTTCTGCCTCGGCCGCACGCTGGAGTGGGTCGAACTGCCGGACGACATCGTGGCGCGCATCGAGGGCAAGTCGAGCCTCGGGCGCCTCGGGCTCATCGTCCACGCCACAGCGGGCTTCTGCGACCCGGGTTGGAAGGGCACGCTCACCCTGGAGCTCAACAACCTCACCCGCGTCCCCATCATCCTGCACCCCGGGCTGGAGATCGCCCAGCTCTCGTTCATGATGCTGGACCGCCCCGCGCTGCGTCCCTACGGCAGCCCCGATCTGGGCAGCCACTACCAGGGTCAGCGGGCGGCTACGGCCAGCCGCTACCGCTCGGCGCGCGGCGGCGGCGGATTGGGGTAGGCTCCGCCGGCCAGTGGCCCCTCTGTTCCTCACCGCCGCCGAGACGTCGAAGACGCCGTTCTTCATCATCGGCGGGGCGCTGGCCGTCTATGCGGTCATCCTGGCCACGATCGGCATCCAGCGACCCAACTTCCCCTTCAACGCACGGGGTCAGCGCGGCGTCGTCGCCGTGACCGCGGTCATGGTCGTGTTGGCCATCGCGGCCGCCATCCTCACCTCCTGACCGGCCCCGGCGGGCTGTCTCCGGCATCCGGCCGCGGGTAATAAAGTCTCAGAGAGCAAGGTCGTGCACCCCGTTTGTCTGCACGGTGGCGGCCTCCGGTAACCGCGTCAAGGAGTGCTATGACCACCGAGACTGAGAATTCGACGGACGGGAGCGGCGTAGCGACGTCTGCCGGCACCCTCACCGTCACGGACAACCGGACCGGAAAGCAGTACGAGATCCCGATCGAGGACAACACGATCCGGGCGACCGAGCTGCGCAAGATCAAGACCTCGGACGACGACTTCGGCCTGATGACGTACGACCCCGCCTACATGGCGACGGCGTCATGCCGGTCGGCGATCACCTACATCGACGGCGAGAAGGGCATCCTCGAGTACCGGGGGTACCCGATCGAGCAGCTGGCGGAGAAGTCCAGCTATCTCGAGGTCGCCTATCTGCTCATCCACGGCGAGCTGCCCACCCAGCCACAGCTGGACGAGTGGGATCACCTGATCACGATCCACACGTTCGTGCACGAGAACGTCAAGGAGTTCATGCAGGGGTTCCGCTACGACGCGCACCCCATGGGGATGCTGCTGGCCTCGGTGGGCGCGCTGTCGACCTTCTATCCCGAGGCCTCGGCGATCAAGGACTCCGACACCCGCTACCTCCAGGTCATCCGGCTGCTGGCCAAGATGCCGACGCTGGCGGCGTTCTCCTACCGCCACAACCGGGGCATGCCCTACGTCTATCCCGACAACGACCTCAGCTATGCCGGCAACTTCCTCTCGATGATCTACAAGATCGCCGAGCTCAAGTACGAGCCGGACCCGCGCCTCGAGCACGCGCTCGACGTGCTGTTCATCCTGCACGCCGACCACGAGCAGAACTGCTCGACGAGCGCCGTGCGCAGCGTCGGCTCCTCCCAGGTGGACCCCTACTCGGCGGTCGCGGCCGGCGTGGCGGCTCTCTACGGGCCGCTGCACGGCGGCGCCAACGAGGCGGTCCTGCGGATGCTCCGGCGCATCGAGTCCAAGGAGAACGTCCCAGACTTCATCAAGGGCGTCAAGGAGGGCAACGAGCGCCTCATGGGCTTCGGCCATCGGGTCTACAAGAACTTCGACCCGCGGGCCAAGATCATCAAGAAGGCCGTCGACGAGGTGTTCGAGGTGACGGGCAAGAACCCGCTGCTCCAGATCGCCACCGAGCTGGAGAAGATCGCGCTCGAGGACGACTACTTCGTCAGCCGCAAGCTCTATCCCAACGTCGACTTCTACTCGGGTCTCATCTACGAGGCCCTGGGGATGCCGGTGGAGATGTTCCCGGTGCTGTTCGCCATCGGGCGCACCAGCGGGTGGATCGCCCAGTGGCTGGAGATGATCGACGACCCCGAGCAGAAGATCGCGCGCCCGCGCCAGATCTACACCGGCGGCCGCGGCCTGGAGTACGTCCCGGTCAGCGAGCGCTCCTAGGTCAGCCGTCCACGCGACGTGCCCGGGAGCTGAGTGCGCCCGGGCACACTCGCCGCGCCCACGGCGCCGTAGATTCAGAGTTGTGGATCTGCATGCCCTCACCGATGGCCGGGTGATCGAGGTCCGGTCGATCCGGCCCGACGACCAGGCGCGCCTGCGCGCCTCGCACGCGCGCCTGTCGCCCCTGACGCGCTACCGGCGCTTCATGACGGCCAAGCCATATCTCAGCTCCACCGACGCGACCTATCTGTCGGTCATCGACGGCTGCGACCACTATGCGCTGGTCGCGACCGTCACCCCGCAGGGCGGTGAGGAGGCGATCATCGGGGTGGCGCGCTTCGTGCGCTCGCCGGAGGATCCGCGGGTGGCCGAGTTCGCCATCGTCATCAGCGACGACTGGCAGGGCCAAGGCGTCGGCCGCGAGCTGCTGGGGCGCCTCGCCGATGCGGCGGTGACCCGCGGGGTGGACCGGTTCGTGGCGACGATGCTCGCCGACAACGTCCCCATCCAGCGCCTCTCGGAGCAGATCGCCTCGGGCCCGGTGCGCCGGGTGCGCCAGGGCAACACGCTCGAGGTCGAGTTCGCCCTGCCGACCCGCCCCCCGGCTGCGATCATCGCCGGGTGCGCTGGAAGCTGACCGAACGCGCCGGGCCCAAGGTCAGGCGGTCGTCGTTCGCCGACGTTCAGCGCGCCCTCGACGCCCTGGAGTCACGGGGGCGCGCGCTGGCCGGGGCGGCGCCCGGCGATACCGTCGACGTCCGCTACAAGCGCTTCGAGCCTCAGCAGCGCGTCGTGGCGCGGCTGGAGCTGGCGGGGCCCGAGCGGTTCGTGCCCAGCGTGCGCGCGGGCGTGGACGTACGGGGCGACGGCTCGGTCGAGGCCTTCCGTGGCCGGGTGCGGCGCGAGGTGATCGCCGAGCAGCGTGGCGAGACCGCGTACGCGGCCCTGCGCCGAGTGCTGGCCGAGCGCTGAGGGCTCTATGGGGCGGCCGTGTACCTCGATGAGATGAACGTCGTGTAGGCGATCACGGCGCCCGCGGGCACGTGGAGGTGGTGGGGCGAGCCGGCCAGGGTGTCGTCGGACTCGAGAAGATCCCCGGTCGCGGAATCGAAGATGAGGGTGTAGGTGATCGGCTCTCCGCTGTAGTCGGACACGAGGCTGACCGCCTGCCCGGTGCGGCCGGAGCGGTCGGTCGTGGTGCCGTTGTTGACGAGCCCGGGAACCCCGGCCAGCAGGCGCAACAGCATGGACTGGGTGGCGGCCGGCACCGGCTCGGTCTGCGTCAGGCCGGTCAGGGCCACGAGCTCCCAGCCGGGCGCCCACCCGCCCCCGCGCCGGCCCGCGTCGAGCATCGCCGCCAGCGCCGGCGCCGCCGCCAACGCCGGCATCGTCGCCGGCAGCGCCGGGACGCCACCGCGGCGACGCGACGAGGTCGATGTCCGCCCCCGCAGCCCGCCCCCGCCGGCGCGGCCATGCAGACGCCATGCGCGCACCGTCACCGTGGCGTAGGGCGCATCCGGGGGCCACGCCGGCGAGGCATGACTCGCGGCCACTGCGCTGAGGCGCAGCAGCACATCGCCGCCGGATGGCGGGGCGGGCGGTTGGAAGGCCAGCGGCCGCGGCGTCGGCGGGTACCCCCGCGTGCCCCACCCGAAGACGAGGTGGCCCAGGAGGAAGAGGAGCTCGGCTGCGAGAGCCGTCATCACGAGCGCGTTGACCAGCGAGCGACCGCTGACGCGCGGCATGGCGTCAGAGGACCAGCGTCTGTCCGTGACGGCGCAGCCAGCGCGAGTGCTCGCGATAGTCCGGGCACCAACGCTCCAGCAGCGACCAGAACCGGGGCGAGTGGTCCATGATCTGAAGATGGCACACCTCGTGCCACACCACGTAGTCGAGCACCGCCTCGGGGGCCAGCAGCAGTCGCCAGTTGAAGCTCATGGCGCCGCTGCGCGAGCAGCTGGCCCAGCGCGTCCGCTGGCCGCGGATGGTCAGCCGCGAGTATGAGCTGCCCGCCAGCCCGCAGGCCCGCTCCAGGCGCGGCGCGATCTCCTGGCGCGCGGCACGCCGGTACCACCGCTCCAGCGCCGGTTCGCGGCCGGAGCCGGCCGGGGCCAGCAGCTCGGAGCCGCGGCGGTGGACACGCGTGCGCCCAGGCTCGCTGCGCACGCGCAGCAGCTCGCCGAGGTACGGGACAGCGTCCCCACGCGCGGCCACCGCCTCCTGGGCGCGCTCGAGCTCGCGGACGCGGCGGCGGATCCAGGGCTCGAGCTCCCGGATCGCGGCGGCCGCCTCCCGCTGGGGCGCGCGCCGGGGCAGAACGACCTCGACGCCGCGGTGGTCCACGGTGACCCGCACGCGGCGGGCGCGCTCCGAGCGCCTCACGGTGTAGTCGATCTCCGGCATGGGTGGGGGAGAGTACGGTGGAGGCCCGACATGCCGTCGTTTCCGGACCTGCCCGATCCCATGAGCACGCCCACGTTGGGCCTGCGCCTGGCCGCCGAGCGCGACATCCCCGAGGTGCTGATCGCCCATCAGGACGATCCCGATCTGCACCGGCGCCTGGGCCTGTCACGTCCCCCCAGCGGCGCCGAGCTGGGGCGCCGCGTCGAGGGCGGCCCCGCCGACCGGGCCACGGGGACCGCGCTGTGGCTGACGATGGTCAGCGAGGGCTCCGACGAGTGCATCGGCCAGGTCGACGTGCACGCCGTCGACTGGGATCACTCCCGCGCGGAGGTCGGCATCTGGGTGGCCCCCGCCCACCGCGGCCGCGGTGCGGGCGGTGACGCGCTGGGTCTGATCGGCCGCTGGCTGCTGGGCGCCTGCGGGCTGGAGCGGGTCCAGCTCATCTGCGATCCAGACAACGAGCCGCTGCGCGCCGCCGCCCGCCGGGCCGGCTTCGCCGAGGAGGGGGTCCTGCGGGGCTACCTGCGCGAGCGCGGCCGGCGCGTCGACGTGACGGTGCTCTCGCTCGTCGCCCGCGACGTGGTCGGCCCGTGAGGGAGTGGCGCGTGACGCTCCCGGGGGGGATCCGGCCGCCCTTCGAGGTGTATGTCAACGGCGTGCGCCAGGAGCTGGGGTCTGACTACCGGGTCTCGGAGGGAGAGCTTGTGTTCGAGCGTGAGCTGGTGCGCCAGAAGCTGAGCCTGTGGGCCTGGTTGCTCGGCTTCTGGGGGATCGGGACCTACAAGCGCAACGACGAGGTCGACATCCGCTACGAGGCGGAGGGACGACCGTTGGTCGCCCATCCGGTGAAGATCACGCCACCGCCGTCTTGACCACCTCGCGCGCCACCCACGGGCGGTGCAGGCGCAGGGCGGAGAGGATCGCGCGGGTGGCGTGCGACCGGTTGAGCGTGTAGAAGTGCACACCGGGCGCCCCTCGGGCCAGCAGCTCGGCGCACTGCAGCGTCGCGTAGGACACGCCCAGCTCGCGGACCGCGTCGGGATCGTGCGAGCGCCACTCCAGCGCCTCGAGCAGCGGCTGGGGGATCGTCGCGCCGCACATCCCCGTGATGGTCTTGATCTGGCGCAGATCGGTGATCGGCATCACCCCGGGGAGGATGGGCACCTCGATGCCGGCCGCCCGCGCCTCCTCGACGAAGCGGAAGTACAGCTCGTTGTCGAAGAACAGCTGCGTGATGAGGAACGACACCCCGTTGTCGACCTTGTCCTTGAGGAAGCGCAGGTCGTGGGCCAGGTCGGAAGCCTCGGGATGGATCTCCGGGAAGCAGGCGCCCCCGATGCAGATGTCGTGGTCTGAGTGGATGAGCGCGGCCAGCTCGGTCGAGTAGCGCAGACCGCCGGGGTGCGGCGTCCAGTCGGTCTCGCCGCGGGGTGGATCTCCGCGGAGGGCCAGGATGTTCTCGATACCCGCCTGGCGCATGTCGGCGATCACCGCCGACAGCTCCTCGCGCGTGGAGCCGACGCAGCTCAGATGCGCCATCGCCTCGATCCCGAGCTCCTGCTTCAGCCACTTCGTGACCTCGAGTGTCCGGTTCCGAGTCGAGCCGCCGGCGCCGTACGTGACCGATGCGAAGTCCGGTTCGAACGCCCGCAGCTCCTGGAGCGCGGCGCGGAGGTTCTCCCATCCCCCGTCGGTCTTCGGCGGGAAGAACTCGAACGAGAAGACAGGCTCGTCGGCGGAGGAGAGGATCTCGTCGATGCGCACGGTCTGCGGAAATGTAGCTAGGTTGACACGACTGTGTCAAGGTTGGCCGCGAGCCGCCATCGCGTGAGGTCCGCGTCGGGCTCCGGCTCGACCTCACCGAGGCGCTCGAGGTGGGTGAGGTAGGACAGCGTCTCCGACAGCTGCCAGGTCGCGTTACGCGCGCTCAGCGGTTGGTCGTACACGGACGGCGCGATCTCGAGCGCCGTCAGGGGCCCGCCGGCGAGCGCGGCGCGGGTGGCGTCGAGCCGCGCCAGTGCCAGCGACCGCGACCCGTCGACGTGCCCGTGGACGTCGACGAACGGACGGCCGTGGCCCGAGAGGCCGAGGCGTGCGTTCAAGCGGTCCACCACGTCCAGGGACGACAGGTACTCACCGACCGGATCCG